>DASTAI010000056.1:0-2018 GCA_035712865.1 Solirubrobacterales bacterium | reverse complement strand
GCGCTCCCAGCGGGTGCCGATCTCGTGGAGCACTGGCAGCAGGACGAGGCTGACGACGCCATCGACCGTGAATCGGGCGATGGCGTCGTCCAGGATCGCGTTGGCATCCGCCTCATCGAAGCGGGACAGGGCCGCCGCCAGCCGCTGCGCGTGGTCGCTTCCCTCCTCGCCCTCGGGACGGATGGCGTCAGTTGGACCCGAGCCCGCCAGCCGCGCCGCTTCGGCGGCCGAGACCCCGGATTCGATCAGCGCCTTCATGGCGCTGACCCGTTCCTCGTCCTCGGCGCCGTAGAGACGGAAGCCGCCGGGGCTGCGCTGCGGCCGCAGCAGTCCATAGCGGCGCTCCCAGGCACGCAGCGAGTCCACCCCCACTCCCGTTCGGCGGCTGAGCTCGCCGATTCGGACGAGTGGTCCCTGCTCGGGGTTGTTTGCGGAGACAGACACTGGACGGACTCTTGACAGAAATCAGGTTACTTGTTAGAAGCGTGCACGTCAACAGTGGACGAAACCTTGACAGGACCAGGACCGGGGCTCGGGTGACGGGCCTTCTCGACCGCGCCCTCGACCTGATGGTCATCCCCGGCTACTCGCGGATCGGATACGCCCTGCGCGGACTCAGCTGGGAGGACGCCGTCGGCTGCACGCTCAGCGGTCGTGTCGCCCTGGTGACGGGCGGCGGCTCCGGCGTGGGCGAGGCGGTCTGCGAGGGCTTCGCGGCAGCGGGCGCGAGGGTCCACATGCTGATCAGGAACCGGGAGCGCGGCGAGGCCGCCATCTCCCGGATCGAATCGCGTCTGCCGGGTGCGCGAGAGGCAATCGAGCTCGAGGTCTGCGACCTCTCGGACCTCTCCTCGATTCGGCGGCTCGCGGGATCGTTCCGGGCGCGGAGCGATCGCCTCGATCTGCTGGTTCACAACGCCGGCGTGCTTCCGGCCGAGCGCGTCCACACACGGGACGGGGTCGAGCTGACGTTCGCGACCAACGTCCTCGGGCCGTTCCTGCTCACGTGCCTGCTGCTGCCGACCCTCCTCGCTGCCGCCCCGTCGCGAGTCATCACCGTCTCCTCCGGCGGGATGTACACGGCGCGACTGCGCCCAGGCGATCTCCAACTCGAGGATGAGCCCTTCGATGGGGAGCGCTTCTACGCCCACACCAAGCGGGCGGAGGTCGCCCTCAACCACAGCTGGGCCGAGCGGTTCCCGGCGGATCGCATCGCCTTCCACGCGATGCATCCCGGCTGGGTGGACACCCCAGGGCTGAGGAGCTCGATGCCGCGCTTCCGGCGGCTGATGCGCCCGCTCCTGCGAGATGCCCGCCAGGGAGCGGACACGATCGTCTGGCTCGGCACCAATCCGGTGCTCGAGCGGGCTACCGGCGGCTTCTGGGAAGACCGTGCGCCCCGGCCCGAGCACCGCCTTCCCTCGACGCGGGAGACCGCCGAGGACCGGGAGCGGCTCTGGCGTGAGTGCGAGCGCCTCTCCACCGCCTCGGAGCACCCGCGAGCGGCGGCGGCATGAGACGCACCGGCGCGAAGCGCATCGCTGTCGTCGGGGCCGGAGTCTCGGGGCTGGTCGCGGCCTCGGAGCTCCACCGCGCGGGACATGAGGTCGACGTCTTCGAGGCGGCCGGGTACCCCGGCGGGCACACGAACACGATCGACGTCGCGACCGCGGGCGGCCCGTTGCCGGTCGACACCGGCTTCATCGTCTTCAACGAGCTCAACTATCCGAACTTCGAGCGCCTGCTCGGCGAGCTCGGGGTCGCCTCCCAGCCGGCGGACATGAGCTTCTCGGTCTCGGACGGCCGGGGAGGGTTCGAATGGGCCACGACGGGGCCGCGCGGGCTCTTCGCCCGCCCCGCGCATGCGCTGGACCCGCGCTTTCATCGCATGCTGCGGGATCTCGTCCGATTCAATCGCGAGGCCCGCAAGCTCGTCGGCGGCGGAGGCAGGGGACCATCGCTGCGCCGCTTCCTCGCCGACGGCGGATATTCGGAGTACTTCGTGGAGCGGGTGCTCG
>DASTAI010000055.1:0-11187 GCA_035712865.1 Solirubrobacterales bacterium | reverse complement strand
GCGTCGCCCCGAGGATCTTGAGCCTCTTCCCGCCTCGCCCCTTCCCGTGCCCGGCGCCGGAGGCCGCGGGCAGCACGAGCAGCGGTGTAGCCGCCGCGACGAGCAGCGCCGATGCCACTGCCAGCTTCGAGGTCCCTCTGCTCACATCCCTCTCCTGAACCGGGACCCTACAGGCCGTGTCAAAGCCGGCGAGCGGACTCGAACCGCTGACCCCTTCATTACGAATGAAGTGCTCTACCAGCTGAGCTACGCCGGCTCGTCTGGTGCTCGGCGATTCTAGGGTCCCGGCCATGAACGATCAGCCCCTCCTCACCGAGCGCCGCGACCGGGTCCTGCTGATCACGCTGAACCGGCCGGATGCCCGCAACGCGGTCAACCTGGAGATGGCCGAGGCCATGGATGCCGCCCTCACAGAGCTCGACTCGAGCGACGAGCTGAGGCTGGGTGTGATCACCGGCGAGGGCAAGGGCTTCAGCTCGGGCATGGACCTGAAGGCGTTCGCCGCCGGCCAGCGGCCGTGGTCGCAGAACCGCGGCTTCGCCGGGATCGTGCAGAAGCCGGCCGAGAAGCCGCTGATCGCCGCGGTCGAGGGCTTCGCCGTCGCCGGCGGCCTCGAGATCGCTCTCGCCTGCGACCTGCTGGTCGCGGCACGCGACGCCAGGCTCGGCATCCCAGAGGCCAGGCGCGGCCTGGTCGCCGCGGCCGGTGCCCTGCGCGAGCTGCCCCGTCGCCTGCCGGCGGCGATCGCGATGGAGCTGGCCCTCACGGGCGAGACCATCACCGCCGAACGTGCGGCCGAGCTCGGGCTCGTCAATCGCCTCGCAGACTCCGGCAACGCCCTCGAAGTCGCCCTCGAGCTCGCAGAGCAGGTCGCGGCCAACGCCCCCCTCGCGCTGCGGGCCTCCAAGACGGTCCTCAACAAGCAGTGGTCCTGGGACGACGAGACGTTCTGGGCGAAGCAGGGAGAGCTGATCGCCCCTGTCTTCGCGTCAGAGGACGCGATCGAGGGCGCCACCGCCTTCGCCGAGAAGCGTGACCCGAACTGGAAGGGTCGCTAGGGCGGTCTTAGCGATACTGGGCGGGCCATGTCCGAGGAGCTTGAGACGTTCCGCGACTCTCTGGAAGCCTTTGATCGCCGCGACAAGGCTTCCTGGTTCGAAGCCAGGCACCCGGACTTCGAGGTCATCACCAGCAACCTGTGGCCGGAAGGGGACGTGCGCGGATGCGACGCCGCCTGGGACTTCTACGTCACGATCGCGGATACATTCGAGCGTCGGCCCTCCAGCGATGACATCGAGGTCATGGACGGCGGACCCGACAGGGTCGTCGTCCACCAGCGAAACGACGCGCGCGGCGGTGAAAGCGGCGTCAACATCGAGATCGACTACTGGATCGTCGTCAGTTTCCGCGACGGCAAGATGATCCGCGACCAATGGTTCGAGAGCCGAGACGAAGCCCTCGAAGCCGCCGGGCTGTCGGAGTAGGCGATTTCGGAGGAGAACATCGAGATCGTCCGTCGGATTTGGAAGGCGGACCGGGAACACGACGTGGAGGCCGTGCAGGCGGCGTACGCCCCCGACGCGGTCTGGGAAGACAACACCGGGCTCTGGGGAGATTGGGGCACCCCGCGCGGTCCGGAGGGGATCCAGGCCGCCTGGCGCCGATGGTACGAGGCCTTCGAAGAGGTTCAGTTCGAGTGGGACGAGGTCGCCGACGCGGGAGACGATGTGGTGGTCACGTATCGGACCAAGGCCCGAGGGCGCGGCAGCGGAGCGGTCGTCGATCAGGCAATCACGCTCCTCTGGACATTGCGAGCGGGCAAGGTGGTGCACATTCGCTCCTACGCGGATCGCTCTGACGCCCTCACTGCCGCCGGGCTGTGGGAATAGCGCCCCGGACGAGAAGCGCCAGCTGGCCCGCGCCGCCCTAGGAAGGATCCGCCGAGAGGGCGAACGGGCTGCCCTCGGAATCGCGGCAGACCGCCCAGCGCTCGCCGGGATGGATCACCGAGCCGCCGAGGTCCTGGACGCGCTGCAGCGTGGCGGGTAGATCGGTCACGGTGAAGTAGGGCAGCGAAGCGGTGTCACCGGGACCTGGCCCGCGTTTGTGCACTCCCAGGCGGAGGTCGCCGCCATCGGTCTCCCATCCCTCCCCCGCCTCGCTGGGCCTGGGCGCGAGCTCGGCGCCCAACACACCGCCCCAGAACCTCAGGGCACGTTCAGGATCGTCAGCCGGGAACTCGATCAGCGGGGTGGACATGAGTCTCAGTATCGGGAATCTCTCAGGGAGACGTTCACGCCAAGGGCCCTCGACAGAGGGCCCTTGGTTTCCAGCGCCCGCGTTTGCCGCGGGCTCAGGCGGTTTGCGCGCGGCGCCCTCCATAGGCACCGATCGCGGCGAATCCCAGCACAGCCACGAGCAAGCCGGCGCCGAGGCCGACTGCCGCGTCTCCCCAGTCGAAGCCGTCGGCTGCTGCCGGGGCCCCGGTCGGGGCCAGGTCTGCAACGAAGGGAACGGCCTTCGACCCGTCGCGTCGCAGAACCGCTTGGTGGGAAGACCCCGAGGCCGCTGGATACGCCCGGAAAGGAACGGCCTTCGAGCCGTCCCGATGCAGCGTGAGCTCACCGGTGCTCAGACTCGCGAGCCCTTCGGCCGACCCGGCACCCGCCGGACGAGCGAAGGCCGTGGGCGTCACCAGCGCCATCGTCGCCAGCGTCGCCGCCAACCCGAGCATCACGCGCCGACTCCCGGACCGCCGCGTCGCCTCAATCTTTGACTTACTCGAGAGATCCGTCATCTCGAACTCCCTTCTCCTCGACGAGAACATCTTCCCCCCCGGCAGTCCTCCGGAGTGTGGGCCTCAGCACGTTGAGGGGTCCACTGTGCCGAGTCGCACAGTGGTCGAGGAGACCCCCAGGCGCCGGGCTAGCTGGATGCCGGAGCGCGGGGTGAGCCGACCGGCTCCGGCGCCGCCCCGTTTGAGCCGGCCTCGGCGGGCGCGACGCCCGCGACGGCGTGCGCTCCGCCGTCGACGTGGATCAGTTCGCCGCTGATCCCGCGCGACGCATCGGAGAAGAGGAAGCAGACGGCGCTCGCGACCGGGGAGCAGTCGGAGATGTCCCAGCCGAGCGGCGCCACATGGTCCCAGCCGTCGGCGAGGCTGTCGAAGCCCTTGATCCCGCTCGCGGCTGCGGAGCGGATCGGGCCGGCGGAGATCAGGTTGGATCGGATTCCCGCGGGGCCGAGGTCCCGGGCGAGATAGCGGTTGACCGACTCCAGCGCCGCCTTCGAGACCCCCATCCAGTCGTAGGACGGCCAGGCCACCGAGGCGTCGAAGTCGAGGCCGACGAGGCTGCCGCCGTTGCTCATCAGCGGGACGAGATGTCTGCCGAGCGCGGCGTACGAATAGGCGCTGGTCTGGAACGCCTGCAGCACGCTCTCGGGCGGCGCCTCCAGGAAGTTCCCACCGATCGCGTCCTCCGGTGCGAAGGCGATCGCGTGCAGGGCACCGTCGAGGCCGCCCCATCGACCCTCCAGCTCCTGCGCCAGGTCCGCGAGGTCGGAGTGAGAGTTGACGTCCAGCTCGATCACGTCGGGCGGGTCCGGCAGCCGTGCCGCGGTCCTCTCGGTCATCCGGCGGGCGCGCCCGAAGCCCGTCAGCAGCACCTCGGCTCCGGCCTCCTGCGCCTGCTTGGCAACTTCGAAGGCGATGCTCCGCCGGGTCAGGACCCCGGTGATCAGCAGTCTCTTGCCGTCGAGCATCAGGCGAGCAGCCTTCCGTCCTGTATCGGCGAGAGCTCATCCTCCGCGTCGGCGGTTTCGGCGGGACCCGATGCCGCCGGCTGTTCGTCTGAGGGCTGTCGGCGCCAGAGGACCACGATCTCGAGGCGGGCCACGAGCTCGTCGACCTGGTTGACGATGCGGACGGCGAGGGTGACGAACCCGGTCTCGTCCCCGAGCGGGCGAAGGTCGGCGACCTTGGCCCGAACTCGAATCGAGTCGCCCAGCCCGACCGGTCGCTTGAGCACGACCTTGTCCATCGACCGCAGGGCGAGCACCACGCGCGGGTCGATCGGGAGCAGCCCGAGCGCGTACGAGATCACCAGCATTCCGTGGGCGATGCGGCGGCCGAAGGGGCTCTCCGCCGCCCACGCGGCGTCGGCGTGCTGCGGATGCCAGTCACCGGTGAGCGAGGCGAACGAGACGACGTCGTACTCGGTCACCGTGCGGCCCGAGGACTCCATCGCGTCCCCGATCCGCAGGTCGTCGAAGTAGGGCGGCGCCTCGCGCCAAAGCCCGCGTCCATCATGGTCGGGTGTCTCGGCCGGCCGTGCCGGCGCGGTGGCGATCTCTGGATTCACGTCACGTTCCTTTCAATGGAAGTCCCCAACACGGAGAGGGCCCAGGTGAGCCGTGCCCGCGTGTCGGCCGGTTCGATGACCTCGTCGACGTCCCCAGCGGCGGCCGCGACCTCGGCGCTCAGGTGCTGCTCGGCGTACTCGGCGGCAAGGCGGTCGTGCTCGACACCGGGGTCCGGCGCTGCCTCGATCGCTCGGCGGTGAACGATCCCCACCGCCTGTCGGGCGCCCAGCACGCCGATCTCGGCGCCGGGCCAGGCGAGCACCAGGTCGGCCCCAAGGTCGCGTGAGTTCATCGTGATGAAACCGCCCCCGTAGGCCTTGCGCAGGACGACCGTCACCTTCGGCACCCGCGCCGCCGAGAAGGCGTGCAGGAGTCCGGCGCCGTGCCGGATCACGCCGAGGCCCTCCTGCTTGGTCCCCGGCAGGAAGCCGGGAGTGTCCACTAGGACGACCAGCGGCAGACCGAAGGAATCGCAGCGGCGGATGAAGCTCGCCGCCTTCTCGGAGGCGGCCGTGTCGATCACCCCACCGAGGTGGTGGGGCTGATTCGCGATGACACCAACCGGGTGGCCATTCAGGCGGGTCAGCGCCGTGACCATGTTCCGCGCCCAGCGCGGCGAGAGCTCGAGCATCGAGCTGCTGTCGGAGATCGAGCGGATGACCGTGCGTACGTCGTAGACCTTGCGCGGGTCGGATGGCACGGCGGCTCCGGGGTCCGAGCCGAATGGGTCCTGCGGAATCGCGGTGGCCGGCTGCTCCGCCGAGCTCTGCGGCAGGTGGCCGAGCAGGTCACGGACCAGCTCGGCGGCGGCGTGGTCGTCCTCTGCGACCAGGTCGCAGACGCCGTTCCGCGAGTGGACCCGCGGGCCACCCAGCTCGTCCATCGTCACGTTCTCGCCCATCACCTCCTCGACGACCGCGGGGCCGGTGAGGAACAGCCGCGACCCCTCGGTCATCACCACGAAATCCGTCAGCGCCGGCGAATAGGCGCCACCGCCGGCGGAGGTCCCGGTGATGACGCTGATCTGCGGCACGCGTCCGGACAGGGCGACGTGTCGCCGGAAGATCGCGCCGTAGCCGCCCAGTGCGCCCGCGCCCTCGTCGATGCGAGCTCCGCCGGAGGCGATGTAGCCGACTACGGGAGCGGATGCCCTGCCGGCCAACTCGAGCACCCGCACGATCGTCTCCGCCTGAGCCGTGCCGAGCGAGCCGCCGGCGAACCCCTGGTCCTGCGCGTAGCAGTAGACCGGGCGTCCGCCGACGGTGCCCGCGCCCGCTACGACGCCGTCCCCGGGCGCCGATCGGGCTGAGCGGGAAGCGATCTGGGTGCGCAGCAGCTCCAGCGAGCCGGAGTCGCAGAGCGCCTCGAGCCGGCCGAGCGGGGTCAGCCGCTCGCGCCGGGTCGCCTCGCGTTCAGCGAGCATCAGGTTCACGCTGCAGCCTCCAGGCAGAGGACCACGTTGTGGCCGCCGAAGCCGAAGGAGTTGCTGATTCCGATCGCCGGGTGGCCGTTCACGTCCAGCTCCTTCGCCCCCTCGGTGACGTAGTCGAGATCGAGGCCCTCGTCCGCCTCCTCGTAGTTGAGGGTCGGCGGCGCCGTCTTGGCGCGGAGAGCCTGCAGCGTTGCCACCGCCTCCACGGCGCCTGCGGCGCCGAGCAGATGGCCGATCGCGGACTTGGTCGAGGACGTCGGGATGGCCGCCGCCCGCTCCCCGAGCGCGGTCTTCAGCGCCTCTGTCTCGGAGCGGTCGTTGAGCGGCGTCGACGTGCCGTGGGCGTTGACGTAGGCCAGCTGCCCCGGCTCGAGCTCCGCGTCGGAGAGCGCCTTCCGGATCGCGCGAGCCGCCCCGTCCCCGTTCGGCTCCGGAGCGGTCATGTGATGCGCGTCGGCGGTGGCGCCATAGCCGTTCACGTACCCGAGGATCTGCGCGCCCCGCAGTTCGGCGGTCTCGGCATCCTCGAGGACCAGGACGCCCGCGCCCTCTCCCATGACGAAGCCGTCCCGTCGCTTGTCGAACGGGCGGGAGATTCCGCTGGGCGAGGTGGCTCCCATCTCCGCAAAGGCGGCCGTCGCCAGGTCGGTGATCGCCGCCTCGCTTCCCCCGGCGACGCAGGCCACCGCGTCGCCGTGCTGGACCATGCGGGCGGCCGTGCCCACGGCGTGGGCGCCGGCGGCACACGCCGAGACGGTGCCGAAGCACTGCCCCTTCAGGTCGTGCTGGATCGCCAGCGCGCCGGCTGCGGAGTTGGCCATCATCTGCGGCACACAGTGGGGCGAGACGGCCCGCTGTCCCTTTTCACGCAGGATGATGTGCTCGGACTCGATCGTCGAGAGCCCACCGATCCCGGTTCCCATCACGGAGCCGATCTCTGTGCGGTCATACGGCGCCTCGTCGAGGCCGGCCTGGGAGATCGCCTCGTCGGCCGCGGCGAGCGCCAGCTGCGTGAACCGGTCGGTCCTGCGGACCTGGCGGCGGGTGAGGTGGTCGGTCGGCTCGAAGTCCGAGCAGCGACCGAGGCCGTCCTCGATCCCCGACTCGCCGGCGGCCCAGCGCTGGTGCAGAGCCTCAGCGCCGACGCCGAGCGGCGTGACCGCGCCGATCCCGGTGATGGCGACCCTGCGGGTCATGACTGCTGCCGCTCCGACACGAAGTCGACGACGTCCTGCACGGTGGCGATCTTGTCCATGTCGGCGTCGGTGACCTCGATGCCGTATTCGTCCTCGACCACCTGGGCAAGCTCGACGAGGTCGAGCGAGTCGATGTCGAGATCCTCGAAGCGGGAGTCGGGCTTGACGTTCTCCGGCTCCTCGCCGAACTCGACGAGGGCCGAGATCACCCTCTCCTGAACCTGGTCCTTCGTTGCGGTTGCCATCGTTCTCCTTTCGTCGATCAGGTCTTTGAAGGTCAGGCGGACATGCCGCCGTCGATCGGGATCACTGCCCCGGTGACGTACGCCGCCTCGTCCGAGGCCAGGAAGCGGATGCACCCCGCCACCTCCTCGGGCGTGCCGGTCCGGCGAGCCGGGATCGCGTCGAGCAGGGCGCGTGACGCGTTCATGTCCGATCCGTTGCCGGTGAAGTCGCGGGTCAGCTCGGTCTCGATCAGGCCCGGCGCGACGGCGTTCACCGTGACCCCGCGGCGGGCGACCTCGGCGGCCACCGTCCGGGTGAAGGCGATCAGGCCCGCCTTGGAAGCGGCGTAGTTCGCCTGGCCGGGGTTGGCGCGCAGGCCGACGACCGACGAGACGTTGATCACCCGCCCGAAGCGCTGGCGCATCATCGTGCCGATCGCGGCACGGGTCAGGCGGAAGGCGGCGGTCAGGTTGACGTCGAGCACCCGGCTCCAGTCCTCGTCGGTGAGACGCATCGACAGGTTGTCGGCGGTCACGCCGGCGTTGTTGACGAGTACCAGCACGGGGCCGAGCTCCTCGGTGACCCTCGAGAGCATCTGGTCGGCCGCCTCACGATCGGCGACGTCCGCGCCGAGCGCGCGGGCCGTACCGCCATCGTCCTCGATGGACGCGGCCACGGCCTCTGCGCCGTCGCGGTCGCGGCTGTAGTTGACACCCACGGACCAGCCGTCGGCGGCGAGTGCTCGCGCCGTGGCGGCCCCGATGCCACGGGAGGCCCCGGTGACCAGGGCGCACCCCGTGGTCTGTGGCGTGGACTCCTCGGTCGCCCGCTGTGTCTCCACCGAGCTCATGCGGTTCCCTCCCACTCGACGATCCCGGCGCCCCAGGTGAGGCCGGCGCCAAAGGCCGAGAGCAAGACGCGCGAGCCCTGCTGCAGCAGGCCGTTCGAAGCGGCCTCGGACAGCGCGATCGGGATGCTGGCCGCGGAGGTGTTGCCGTACTCGGCGAGGCAGTCGATCACCCGGTCGGGCGGCAACCCGAGCCGCTCGCCGACCGCGGAGATGATCCGCGAGTTGGCCTGGTGGTAGACGAAGAGATCGACCTCCTCGAGCGCGAGCCCGGCGTCGGAGACGACCTGCTGAGTGGTGTCGCTCATCGCCGCCACCGCGGCGCGGAACGTCGCGCGGCCGTCCATCCGGACAAGGCGGTCGTCATAGTCGACCTGAATCAGCTCGGCACGGCTGCCGTCGGAGCGCAGGGCGATCGGCCCGATCCGCCCCGGCCCGCCGGGAACGAGGACCGCTGCTCCGGCGCCGTCGCCGAACAGGCCGGCCGTCCGCCGGTCGCTGAAGTCGGTCACTCTGCTGATCACCTCGGCGCCGACGACGAGCGCAGCCCGGGCCCGCCCGGACTCGAGCTGCGCCGTCGCCAGGGAGAGGGCCGAGAGGAAGCCCGTGCATGCGGCGCCGATGTCGATCGCTCCCGCCGAGCGGGCGCCGAGCCGCTGGGCGACCTGCGGGGCGGCGTTCGGCAGGAGCTGATCGGACGTGAAGGTTGCGACCAGGACGAGGTCGAGGTCGGCCGGTTCCACGCCGGCCAGGGCGAGGGCCTTCGCTCCCGCCCCCGAGGCGAGGTCGACCAGACCCTCTGCGCCCACCCGGCGGCGTCGGTGGATGCCGGTGCGGGAGGAGATCCAGTCCGAATCCACGCCGAGCGGGCGCGCGAGCTCCTCGTTCTCGACGACGCGCTCGGGGAGCCAGGCGGCCACCGCCGCGATGGCCGGACTGGCTGTCGGCTTCGAACCGTTGGTGGCGCCGGTCGCTCGGGCCACCAGGCCATCCGGGTCAACCAGCGAGGCATCGACCTCGAACTGCTGCTCGGGGCGGATCTCAGGCAAGGGCGGACTCCCGGCTCGCGAGCGTCTCCGTCTGCGCGCCATCGAGCGTGCGGCGGACGAGGCCGGCGAGGACCTTCCCGGGGCCCACGTCGAGGAAGCGCGTCACCCCAAGCTCGTCGAGCGTGGCGAGGACCGCGGTCCAGCGGATCGGACTGACCAGGGATGCGGCCAGCGTGTCCCGGACGTCCTCGCCGAACGGCTCGGCGGTCGTCGAGGAGATCACGGGAGCTTGCGGCGGCCGGAAGTCGATCGCCTCCAGGGCACCGCAGAACGGCTCGACCCCGGTGGACATGGCATCGGTGTGAAACGCGCCCGCCACTGCGAGCTTCTTGGCGCGGACGCCGGATCCCCTGGCGGCCTTCTCGGCGGCCTCGATCGCATCCAGTGGCCCCGAGAGGACGAATTGCTGCGGCGAGTTCTCATTGGCGAGCGTGAGTCCGTGCTCGGCCGCCAGCGCGGTCGCGCCGTCGCGGTCGCTGCCGACGGCGAGCATGCCACCGGTCTCGCCGCGCTCGGCGGCCTCCGCCATGACGCGCCCGCGCGTCACCACGATGCGGACGCCATCGGCGTCGTCGATCGCGCCGGCGGCCGCCAGTGCTCCGACCTCGCCGAGCGAATGTCCGGCGAAGTACTCGGCGTGCGGGCGACCGAGCTGCTCGTAGCCCGCGATCGAGGCACAGAAGACGGCGGGCTGGGCGTACGCGGTGCCCTCCGACATCCGCTCGAAGGGATCCTCGCCGACGAGGTCGGTCGCGAGGTCGAGCAGGTCGGGCCGGACCGCCGCGACGAGCTCGCGGCTCGAGGCGTCGCCGACTCCCTGTCCCGGGAAGAGGACAGCTTGCGCACTGGCGTCCATAACTGATCAGTACCCGCGAACCCCGGGCGAGTGAAGGGGGGGACGGGCCCAGCCACCCGATCGGGGGGGTTCGGGGGGACGGGCGGGGGGTGCTTCAGCCTCGCGTCAGCCCAAGCTGCTCGGCCTTGCTTGCGGCCTCGGCGCGGTTCCGCACTCCCAGCTTGCGGTAGAGCGCGGTGGTGTGGTCCTTGACCGTGTGGGGAGAGAGGAAGAGACGCTCGGCGATCTCGCGATTCGTCGCGCCCGCGCCGATCAGCTCGAGCACCTCGCGCCCGCGCGGGGAGAGCGGGGTGGCCGGGCCCTCGGCCTGGCGCGCGAAGACGGTCATCCCCCGACCGACCATCCGCACGGCGTTGGCGACCTCCTCCGCGCTCCAGTCCTTGGAGATGAACCCCGAGGCACCCGACGCCCTGGCGGCCTCGGGCGAGATCCAGCCCGCGCCCGAGATCAGCAGCACCCGCGTCTTCGGCGACACCTCGCGGAGCGCCTCGCAGAGCTCGGCGCCGGAGCGCTCTCCAAGGAAGAGATCGACGAGCGCCACGTCCGGCTTTGCTCGCCGGGCCGTCTCCACCGCCTCCTCCGTCGTCGAGGCGACGGCGACCTCGCCCATCCACTCCTGCCGACCGAGCAGCAGGCGAAATCCCCACTGGACCACCGCGTGGTCGTCGACCACGAGGACGCTCAGCTTGTCGCCTTCGTTCAGCTGCTCGGCAACACCAGGCGAACTCGCCACCTGTCCTCCTCCCGGCCGTACTCGAGCATCCCGCCCCGCTGCATGGCCTCGTAGGAGGCCAGCCTCAGTCCCATCCCGGAGCCGCCACCGCGAGGCGTACCGCTGCCGAGACCGTCGTTTCGCACCTCCATCAGGAAGGCGCCGTCCGGAGCGTCGATCGTGACCCGCACCTCGCTCGGCTCCGCATGCTTCTCCGCGTTGCGGAGCGCCTCGTTGAGGATTGAGACCGCGAGGGGCTCAAAGCGCTCCGGGACCTCCGTGCCCTCCTCCCAGTCGACCACCAACGGCAGCCGCTTGTACTGGCGACCCAGCCGATCGAGCTCCGAGCGCAGACCGCCGTCGGCGAGCTCCATCAGGGAGAGGCCGGAAGAGCCGATCAGCGCCTCGCGCAGGTCGCCGAGCGCGGCCTTGATCTCGGCGGCGCACCGCTGGCGGTCCTCGTCGGCCAGCGGACGGTCCGAGCCGAGGGCGAGCGAGACGCCGAAGA
>DASTAI010000054.1:0-11952 GCA_035712865.1 Solirubrobacterales bacterium | reverse complement strand
CGTGCCCGGTTCGCCCCAGTAGATGGCGCCGGTGTCCTGGTCGACCGGGGTGCCGTCCAAGCGGACGTGCTTGCCGTTACTCTCCATCGTCAGCTGCTGCAGGTAGGCGGGAAAGCGGTGCAGGTACTGGTCGTAGGGCAGCACCGCGACGGTCTCGGCTGCAAAGAAGTCGCCGTACCAGACCGCCAGCAGGCCGAGGATCGAGGGCAGGCTCTCGCCGACCGGGGTCTCCCTGAAGTGCTCGTCGACGGCGTGGAAGCCGGCGAGCATCTCCTGGAACGCCTCGGGTCCAATCGCCAGCATGGTCGAGAGCCCGATCGCCGAGTCCATCGAGTAGCGGCCGCCGACCCAGTCCCAGAAGCCGAACATGTTGTCGGTGTCGATGCCGAATTCGGAGACGCCCTCGGCGTTGGTCGAGACGGCGACGAAGTGCTTCGCGATCGCGTCCTCGGAACCCAGCTTCGCCAACGCCCAGTCCCTGGCGGTGTGGGCGTTGGTCATCGTCTCGAGCGTGGTGAAGGTCTTCGAGGAGATGATGAAGAGCGTCTCCTCTGGTTCGAGGTCGCGGGTCTTCTCGGCGAAGTCCGTGCCATCGCCGTTCGACACGAACCGGAAGGTCATATCCCGGCGGGAGTAGTGGCGCAGCGCCTCGTAGGCCATCACGGGACCGAGGTCGGAGCCGCCGATCCCGATGTTGATCACGTTGCGGATCGGCTTCCCACTCTGCCCCTTCCACTCGCCGGACCGCACGCGGTCGGCGAACCCCGACATCCGGTCGAGCACCTGGTGGACCTGCTTGACGACGTCCTCCCCGTCGACGATCAGCGACCGGTCGCTCGGCATCCGCAGCGCGACGTGGAGCACGGCGCGGTCTTCGGAGACGTTGATGTGCTCCCCCCTGAACATCGCGTCTCGCCGCTCGGCGACGCCCTGCTCCTCCGCCAGCTGGGAGAGGAGGCCCAAGGTCTCGTCCGTGATCCGGTTCTTCGAGTAGTCGAGGAAGAGCCCCGCGCCCTCGGCGACCAGCCGCGTGCCGCGGTCGGGGTCCTCGGCAAAGAGCTCGCGGAGGTGACGCTCGCCGATCTCCGCGTGGTGCTGTTCGAGGGCCTTCCAGGCCGCTCGGGTGCGGAGCTGCGGTTCGGGGCTCACCGCCCGCAGCCTAACTAGCTCAGGCCAGGCGCTTCTTCTGTGTGCGCGGTAGGGCCGCCCGGAGCGGCCCAAATCAGCACCGTTAAGCCGCGAGGCGCTCGGATTCCGACTTGATCGTCTCGAGCAGCTCGGTCCAGGACTTGACGAACGCCTCGGCCCCGTCCTTCTGGAGCTTCACGCCGAGCGCGTCGGTGTCGATCCCGGCCTCCTGGTGGGCCTTGAAGACCTCGTCGGCGTCGCCACCGTCCTCGGGCATCGGCTCGCCGACCTTGCCGTGGTCGGCGAAGGCCTTGAGGGTCTTGTCGGGCATGGTGTCGATGGTGTCCGGCGCGGCGAAGGCCTCGATGTAGAGGGTGTCGGGGGCCTCGGGGTCCTTGGTCCCGGTGCTGGCGAATAGCAGCCGCTGCAACCGGGCGCCCTGATCGGCGAGTCCCTTCCAGCGATCGGACTCGAAGAGGCGCCGCCAGTCGCGATAGGTGGCTCTCCCGACGGCGATGCCCAGCGTGTTCTTGAGCTCGTCCGGCACCTGGTCGTGGACCGCCACGTCGGAGCGGCTGATGAAGATCGAGAGGACCGACGGCACGTCCGGGTCGAGATCGGCCTCTATGCGCCGCTCGATGCCCTTCATGTATGCGTCGGCCGCCGCCATCGTCTGGTCGCTCGTCATCAACAGCGTGACGTTGATCGGCACACCGGCGAAGATCGACTCCTCGATAGCGGGCAGCCCGTCGGGAGTGCCGGGGATCTTGATGAAGTTGTTCTCCTCCGCCCTGCTGTGGAGATCGGCAGCCTGCTGAATGCTCCCTTGGGTGTCGTAGGCGAGCGTCGGGGAGACCTCAAGGGAGACCCAGCCGTCCATCCGGTTGGTCTCCTTGTAGATCTGGCCGAACATCTTCGCTGCCCGTGTGACGTCCGCGAGAGCCAGCTCGAAGAAGAGCTCCTCCCCGTCGAGACCCTTCTCACGAAGCTCGGCGATCTGCTCGTCGTAGGCGTCCCCGGAGCCGATTGCCTTGTCGAAGATCGTCGGGTTCGACGTCTGGCCGGTGACGTTGTAGTCGTCGATGTAGCCCTGTTCCGTGCCGTCGTCGAGCATCGTGCGCGTGATGTTGTCGAGCCAGAGGCTCTGCCCCAGGTCGTGGAGCTCTTGCGTGGGCTTCATCGTCCAAGTACCTCCTTGGCCTTCTCGGCCACCTTGTCTGGGGTGAACCCGAACTTGCTCTGTACGTCCTTCAGCGGCGCGGAGGAACCAAAGGTGTGCATCCCGATCGAGGCTCCGTCCGTGCCCACGAACCTCTCCCATCCCAGGGTCGATGCCTCCTCGATGGAGACGCGAGCCGGAATGTCGGGCGGGAGCACCTTGTCCCGGTAGGACTGCTCCTGGCGGTCGAAGAGCTCCCAGCAGGGCAGGCTGACGACGCGGGACGGGACCCCCTCGCCGATCAACTTCTCGTGCGCCGCGATCGCCAGCGCGACCTCGCTGCCGGTGGCGATCAGGATCACGACCGGATCCCCGCTCTCCGGGTCCGCCAGCACGTACCCGCCGCGCCGCAGTCCCTCCGCGGAGGCGTAACGGGAACGATCGATGATCGGCACGTCCTGGCGGGTCAGGACGAGCGCCACCGGCTGGTGAGTGCGGTCGAGTGCCTCCCGCCACGCGTAGGACACCTCGTTCGCGTCGGCCGGGCGGATCACGTCGAGACCGGGGATAGCCCGCAGCCCGGCGAGGTGCTCGACCGGCTGATGGGTCGGCCCGTCCTCCCCGAGGCCGATCGAATCGTGGGTGAAGAGATGGATCACCGGCAGCTCCATCAGCGCCGAGAGCCGGATGCCGGGCTTGGCGTAGTCGGAAAAGGTCAGGTACGTCGACCAGAGCGGTCGCAGCTTCGACAGCGAGAGGCCATTCGAGAGCGTCGCCGAGCCGTGCTCCCTGATCCCGAGGTGGAGCTGGCGGCCGGTGCGATTATCCGGCTCGAAAGACGACGCGCCCTCCACGTCCTTGAGCCCGACCGCGGTCGACCCGGTGAGGTCGGCCGAGCCGGCGAGGAGCCAGGGGATCCGGCCGGCTACGGCGTTCTCGACCTGGTTGGAGGCCTTCCGGGTGGCGAGGCCCTTCTCGTCCGGCTCGAAGGAGGGGATCTCCGCGTCCCATCCCTCTGGAAGCTCGCGGCGCTGCATCGCGCTGATCTCGTGCGCGAGCGACTCGTGCTCGCGCGTGTAGCTCTCGAGCGTGTTCGACCATTCCTGGCGGAGCTCGGCGCCGCGCTTTCCGATGCCCTGGTCGAAGTGCTCGCGAACCCCGTCCGGAACCAGGAACTGCGCATCCTCCGGCCAGCCGTAGGCGCGCTTGGTCTCACGGACCTCTTCCTCGCCGAGCGGTTCGCCGTGAACCTCCGCCGTATCGACCTTGTGGGGGGAGCCCCAGCCGATGTGGCTGTCCAGGATGACCAGGGTCGGCCGATCCTGCTCCCTGCGGAAGACGTCGAGGGCCCGGGTGATCAGGTCGAGATCGTTGGCGTCACCCACCCGGGTGACGTTCCACCCATAGCCGGCGAAGCGGGCGGCGACGTCGTCCGTGTACGTGATCTCCGTGGGCCCGTCGATCGAGATGTGGTTGTTGTCGTAGATCCAGCAGAGATTGTCGAGCTGCTGGTGTCCGGCGAGGGAGGCGGCCTCGTTCGAGACGCCCTCCTCCATGTCGCCGTCGCCGCAGACGGTGTAGACGTCGAAGTCGAAGACCTCGAACCCCGGCGCGTTGTAGCGGGCGCTCAGCCACTTCGAGGCGAGGGCCATGCCGACGCTGGTGGCGACGCCCTGGCCGAGAGGCCCGGTGGTGGCCTCGACGCCGGAGGTCCAGCGGTACTCGGGATGACCCGGGCACTTCGAGTCGAGCTGGCGGAAGCGCTTGATGTCGTCGAGGCTCACCGACGGCTCGCCCACCACCTCGTAATCCGGGTCGACGGCGCGAACACCGGTCAGGAAGAGCATCGAGTAGAGGAGCATCGACGCGTGCCCGTTGGAGAGGACGAAGCGGTCGCGATTGGGCCAGATCGGCTGCTGCGGATCGAAGCGCAGGAAGCGCTGCCAGATCACGTAGGCGAGAGGCGCGAGTGCCATCGGCGATCCCGGGTGGCCCGAGTTCGCCTTCTGGATCGCGTCGATCGACAGCGTGCGGATCGTGTTGATGCAGAGCTGGTCGATGTCGTCCGCGTGCGGCAGGGCGGCGTCGGGAGTGCCTGGCGCTGTCCTCGTTGCCATCTCCATCCGATCCTACGCTTTCGTTCGCTTCGAGCCGGTCCGGCAGGCCGGAGTCATAGATTTCCCGCATCGTGGCCACGGCGAACCTCGACTCGGAGAAGAAGCTCGCCGCCGATGCCGCGGCCGAGCTCGTAGAGAGCGGGATGGCCGTGGGGCTCGGCACGGGCTCGACGGTTGCGCACCTGTTACCGGCGATCGCGGCGCGTCAGCTGAAAGACCTCCGCTGCGTCGCCACCTCGGTGGCCACCGAGGACCAGGCGAAGGAGCTGGGGATCCCGGTCGAGAGCTTCGACGCCCTGGACCGCCTCGACATCGCGATCGACGGCGCGGATCAGGTCGCACCGGACCACTGGCTGGTCAAGGGGGGCGGCGGCGCCCACACTCGCGAGAAGATCGTCGCCGCCACCGCGGAGCGGTTTGTGGTGATCGCCGACTCCTCGAAGACGGTCCACCGGATCAAGTCGCCGATCCCGCTCGAACTCCACCGCTTCGGCCTGGAGTCGACGCTGGCACGGATCGCCTCCGAGCTCGGCGAGGTGGAGATCCGGCCCGACTGTCCCCCCAGCCCGGATGATGGCGTCATTGCCGACTACCGCGGCCCCGTGAGGCAGCCCGGCGAGCTCGCCGCCCGCCTCAGCCTGCTGCCGGGCGTGGTCGATCACGGTCTCTTCCCCTCCGGGATGGTCGGGGCGGTGCTGATCGGGCGTGGTGGCTCGGTCGACCGTCTCTGACCCGCGAGGTGACGTGACTCACATCCCGGTGGGTTCCACCCGGATACTCTCGTCTCGCTGAGATGCTGGAGAAGGACGCGGTAATCGTCGGCGCCCGATGCGCCGGTTCGACCCTCGCGATTGCTCTCGCGGAGCGAGGCTGGGACGTCTTGGTCGTCGACCGGGACCGTTTCCCGAGCGAGACGGTCTCGACCCACTTCCTCTACCCGAACACGATCGCCCGTCTGGACCAGCTCGGCGTACTCGATCGGCTCCGTTCGCGCCACGAGGTGCCGTTCGTGGCGAACCGCCTGATCGGGATGGGGCACGAGATCGCCGGGATGTTCACGCCGGTCGAGGGCTTCGACCGATCGATCGGCCCGCGTCGCTCCGCCCTCGACGAGGCGATCGTGGACACGGCGCTCGCAGCCGGAGCGGAGGGTCGCTTCGGCGAGCGGGTAGTCCAGCTGATCGGCGCAGGCACGGACGCTGACCCGGTCTCGGGAATCGTGCTCGAGAACGGCGACCGGGTGAGGGCGCGCTGGGTGTTCGGGGCCGATGGACGGGCCTCGACGGTGGCGGGAAAGCTCGGGCTCGAGAAGGAACGGACGCAGCAGGGCGAGTTCGCCTTCCTCTTCGGCTACTGGAGGGGCATCCCCGACAACGGCTACATGACGCTCGCCGTCCGAGAGGACGTCGCCGGCAATCGCTGGGCGATCGAAGACGGTCTGACCATGCTGATCGGGGCCGGCAGGGCGCACTTCACAAAGGGCACCAAGGAGGACCACCGTCGGAACTACCTGGAGGCGCTGCACAAACTGCCGGAGCTGATCGAACCGGAGATCCTCGACCAGGCCGAACTGGTGACCGACATCACCGTGGCGCCCGAGTCGCTCATGCGAGGGTTCTTCCGCACACCGACCGGGCCGGGCTGGGCCCTGCTCGGCGACGCCTGTCACTTCAAGCACCCCGCGACCGCCCAGGGGATCAACGATGCGGTGGAGCAGGCCATCCACGTGGCCGAGCAACTGTCAGGCGCGGAGGCGTCCCTCGACGGCTACGAGGCCTGGCGCGATGCCCGTGCGGCGGAGCACTACGACTGGTCCTTCGCCTGGGGTCGCTTCCCCAGGCCGGAGACCTCGGGACCGCTGTTCCGGGGTTGGGCATCGGACCCGGATGCCGGTCAGGACCTGCGGGACACGTTCACGCGGCACGTCGAGCCCTCGCAGCTGATGACCCCCGAGCGCATGGCGCGCTGGTTCGCGGACGCGCCCGCCCCGGCCGGCTAGTCGACCAGCTCGAGCGAGACGTCCCAGAGGCGCTCGGCATTGCCGGGGTCGACCGCGTACCGGGCCACCCCTCCCACGCCGAACTCCGGTCGCTTGTCCACGACCGGCGCCTCGTTGCAGTCCTCGAAGTAGCGACCGCCCACGCCCTCGAGCTGCGGCGAGGTGGCCAGCAGGACCGAGGTCGCGGCTCCCTGCTCCGGGGTCTTGAGGCTGAGCCCAGCCCGGTCGTAGCGCTCGCGGGCCTTCTCCATGTAATCCGGGTCCGCCGCGAGGACGTGGCGCTGGAGCGGGGTGGCGATGCCACCCGGCATCAGCGCGTTGGAGGTGAGGTCGTCCTCCGCCCAGCGCCGGCTGGCCTCGACGGCGAACAGCACGTTCGCCGTCTTCGACTGGCCGTAGGCGCCGAATGGCGTGTACTCCCGAAACGAGTAGTTGAGGTCGTCGAAGACGACGGGTGAGCGCAGGTGGCCGCTCGAGCTGACCGAGACGATCCTGGCGCTCCCGGCCTCCGCGAGCCGGTCGTGCAGGCCGAGCGCGAGCGCGAAGTGGCCCAGATGATTGGTCGCGAACTGCGTCTCCTGGCCGCGATCGGTCAGGGTGAGCTCCTGGATCGCCATCACCCCGGCGTTATTGACCAGGATGTCGAGTGGCTCCTCGCCCCAGCCGCCTGCGAAGGCCGCGACGCTCTTCAGGTCGGTGAGATCGAGGAAGGCGGCCCCGACGTCGTCGTTGCCGGTGCTCGACCGGATGTCGGCCGCCACCTCCTCGCCCTGATCGATGCGGCGGACGGCCAGGGTGACCGCCGCCCCAGCGCCGGCCAGGGCGCGGGCCGTCTCGATGCCGATCCCCGAGGCGCCGCCCGTGACGATCGCCCGCTTGCCGGAGAGGTCAATCCCGTCGATCACCTCCGCCGCGGTCGACTCGGCGCCAAAGGGCGTCGTGATCCTCTGCTCCGTCGTCACGCCCGCCATCAGAGATTCACCGACGCCATGCCCTCGGGGGCGTAGCGCTCTCCCGCCGCATCCGGCAGCTCGGCGTCGATCCTGGCGAGGTCGTCATCGCTGAGCTCGACATCGGCCGCCTTCGCGTTCTCCTCCAGGTACTGCCGGCGGCGTGTGCCGGGAATCGGGACGACGTCGTCGCCCTGCGCCAGGACCCAGGCAAGGGCCAGCTGGGCAGGCGTGACGTCCTTCTCCTCGGCGATCTCCCTGACCTTGGCGACGATCCTCTGATTCGCCTCGAAGTTATCGCCCTCGAAGCGCGGATTGCTTCGCCTGAAGTCGCCCTCCTCGAAGTCGTCCGGGGAGGTGAAGCGGCCGGTGAGGAAACCGCGACCGAGCGGCGAGTACGGCACGAAGCCGATGCCCAGCTCGCGAATGGTCGGCAGGATCTCCGCCTCGGCGTCGCGGGTCCAGAGCGAATGCTCGGTCTGGAGAGCGGCGATCGGATGGACGGCCTGTGCCCGTCTGATCGTCTCCGGGGCCGCCTCGCTGAGGCCGAGGTGAAGCACCTTGCCCTCCTGCACCAGCTCGGCCATGGCGCCCACGGTCTCCTCGATCGGGGTGTTCGGGTCCACCCGGTGCTGGTAGTAGAGGTCGACGTGATCGGTGCCGAGGCGCTGCAGCGATCCCTCGATCGACCGCCTCACATAGGCGGCGGAGCCGTCGACCGGACCGACGGTGGACATGTCGCCGGGCTTCGCGTCGTCGATGTTGCGAGCGAACTTCGTCGCGATCACGTACTCATCGCGCTTGCCTTTGATCGCCCGCCCGACCAGCTCCTCGTTGGTCAGCGGCCCGTAGAGCTGGGCGGTGTCGAGGAAGTTGATCCCGAGCTCCAGCGCGCGCTGGATCGTCGCGATCGCCTCGCCCTCGTCGGAGGTGCCGTAGAAGGCGGACATCCCCATGCAGCCGAGGCCGATCTCTGAGACCTCGAGGTCAGCGAGCTTTCGCTTCTTCATTCCCAAGCCTTTCGGAGTAGATGGTCCTGTCCACCCACGATACGGAGGGGCCTAAGCGGGCTCTCAGGATTCGCCGAAGGCTCGCTCGAGCTCGCCGAGGCAGCCGCCCCAGCCCCACTGCTGCGAGTCGCGGCGCGCCTCGGTCGGGATCCGGCTGTTCACCAGGACCACGGTCGTCCCGCCGTCGCTATCCGAGAACGAGAGCTCGAGCGACTGCTCCGTCCCCGATGGGTCGTCGCTGAATCTGCAGGTCATGCCGAGCCGGTGGGGACGATCGATCTCCGTGTACTCGCCGCTGAGCTCGACCTCCGAACCGTCGGGCTTCCGCATGACGACCCTGAATTTGCCGCCGATCCGCAGGTCGACTTCAACCTCGGGCGTCGCCCAGTCGGGGCCGCAGTGGTACCAGCGCCGCATCACCTCGGGATTGGTCCAGGCGTCGTAGACCCTCTCCGCGGGCGCATCGAAGGTCCTCTCGAGCCGCAGGTCCGGAGCCTCGCTCATTTGCCTTTTCGCTTCTCCTCCTCGAGGTACTCCCCGACGACGTCGAAGAGTCGCTCCCACCGGGTTCGCTGGGTTTCTATCCAACCGGCGGTCTCGGCGAGCGTCTCGGGGCGGAGAGCCAGTCGATGGGTGCGCCCGTCGATCACTCGGGTGACCACGCCCGCCTCCTCGAGCAGCTTCAGGTGGCGCGAGATCGTCGGCTTCGAAACGCCCAGATCACGCGTCGCCTCCCCCACGGTCGCGGGGCCCGCGCTGAGGCGATGGACGATCTCGCGACGGGTGGGATGTGCGAGTGCCGCGAACGCATCATTAGCCATTGTGCTAACTATATGCGTAGCCCACGACGGAAGGAGCAAGGATGTTGCAGACGACGATCAGCACTCAAGAGGAATGGCAGGAAGCGCGCGATCAGCTGCTCGCCGAGGAGAAGGAGCACACCCACCGCGGCGACGAGCTCGCCCGGAAGCGACGGGAGATGCCGTGGGTGCCGGTGGAGAAGGAGTACGTCTTCGACACGGAGGACGGGACCCGGTCGCTGCCCGACCTCTTCGACGGACGCTCCCAGCTCCTCATCTACCACTTCATGTTCGGGCCGTCCTACGAGGCCGGGGATCCGACGAACTCGTCGATGGTCGACGGGTTCGACGGCCTGCTGCCGCACCTGCACGCCCGTGACCTGACGATGCTCCTCGTCTCACGCGCGCCGCTCGACAAGCTCCTGGCCTACCGGCGAAGGATGGGCTGGAGCATCCCCTGGGTCTCCTCGGCCAACACCGACTTCAACTTCGACGTCGGCGCCTCCTTCACGGAGGAACAGATGCTGGGTTCGCCACCGCTCGACGACGTGCCCGCGATCGCCCATCAGAACGCTGCGGCCACCGGAACGGACCTCAGCGGCTACCTCGCGGAGGTGGCGATGGTGAGCGTCTTCGCGCTCGACGGCGGTGAGGTGTACAAGACCTACACGAGCCCCTGGCGCGGCGTCGAGTTCATCATGGGCTACTACCCCATCCTCGACCGCGCTCCGAAAGGCCGGGACGAGGGCGAGGACTTTCAGACCTGGATTCGCCGGCACGACGAGTACGAGACCGAGGAGGCGAGCTGATGCCCGAACACAGAGTTGGCACGCAAGAGGAGTTCGACGCGGCGCGGGCGGAGCTGCTCGCGAAGGAGAAGGAGCTCACCCACCGCGGTGACGAGGTGACGAAAGAGCGTCAGGCCCTGCCCTGGGTCCAGGTGGAGAAGGACTACGAGTTCGAGACCGAGGACGGCACCAAGAAGCTGGCCGACCTCTTCGACGGGCGCTCCCAGCTCCTGATCTATCACTTCATGTTCGGGCCCGACTGGACCGGCGGCTGTCCGGTCTGCTCCTCGATCGCGGATTCGATCGCGCCGAACGCCGCCCACCTCAAGGCCAGGGACACGACTCCGCTGTTCTCATCCCGCGCGCCGGTCGAGAAGCTGCTCGCCTATCGCGACCGAATGGGATGGAACATCGACTGGGTCTCGGCCGACACGGAGTTCCACCGGGACCTCGGCTTCTTCCACACCGAGGAGGAGCTGAAGCCGTTTCTCGAGAGCGGCGAGATCCCGCCGACGGTCACGCAGAACGCCGAAATGTGCGGGACCGACGCCGCCGGCTACGTCGCCGAGGGCCCAGGCCTGAGCGTCTACGCGCTCGACGACGGGACCGTCTACCGCACCTATGTCACGACCTCGCGCGGCCTCGAGGGCCCGGCGATGGCCTACTACGGCCTCCTCGATCGCACGCCGGGTGGGCGCAACGAGCCGCCGGGCGAACCGCTCTGGATTCGGCGCCACGACGAGTACTAGGTCAGGCAGACTCGCGGACGACGTCCTCGATCGCGGCGGGCCCGCGCGTCGAACCGGACTGTGCGGTACTTCCCGTCGAGACGGCTGATGACGCGGTTCCAGTTCTGCACGGTGCCGAAGCCGCCACTGAGGAAGAGGAGGGCCGGCATGCCGCCCGGGGCGTCGACGGCGTAGAGCCGAGTGTCCCCGGCGGAAATCATCAGTCCTCCTGACATCGCGGGTCGAGCGAGGAGCTACCCCGCGTCCGGCGCGGCGGCCCTGTCGGCCAGGATCAGCGACTCGCCCTCCGGCCTCATCGCTCCCGAGGGAGTGGAGGGATCCTGGGCGATCAACTTCTTCAGCGCGTCGACCTTCTCCTCGCCGGTCACCACCCAGAGCAGCCGGCGTACGCGGTTGATCTCCGGATACGTGAGGGTCATGCGGCGCACGCCCTGGTACTGGCCGCTGGTCACGGCCACCCGCCTGTCGGTCACCTCGAGCACGGGGTCGCCGGGCACGAGGGAAGCGGTATGGCCGTCGGGGCCGATGCCGAGGTGCGTGATGTCGAGCGGGCCGTCGGGAAGCTGCTCCGCGTAGCGGTCCGCCGCGGCCTCGAGGTCGTCGTCGTTCACGGGCATCGGCTTGATGCTGCCCTGGGCGCCGATCGAAAGGCTCTCGATCAGATGGGTGAGGTTGCGCTCGTCCGAGCCGGGCGGAGCCACGCGCTCGTCCACCTGATAGATGGCGACGGTCGTCCAGTCCTCGATCAGGTCCTCCAGCTGGGAGAACATCGGCCAGGGGTCGCGGCCGCCGCTCACGGCCAGGCCGCAGGATCCGCGCTCGGCGGTGGCGCCGTTGACCGACTCGGCGATGATCTCGGCGCCGCGGCGGTGAACCGCATCGACGTCGTCGAAGACCTCGAGCCGGTGCCGGCCCACCGTTACTTCGGCTTCTCCTGATGCCCGCCGAACTGGAAGCGCATCGCGGAGAGCACCCTGTCGGCGAAGTCGTCGAGGTTGCGAGAGGCGAAGCGCTCATACAGAGCCGTCGACAGGACACCCGCGGGCACGCCTTCCTCGATCGCGGCAATCGAGGTCCAGCGGCCCTCCCCGGAGTCGGAGACGCGCCCCTCGAAGTCAGAGAGGTCGCCCGACTTCTGCAGCGAGGCAGCGGTCAGGTCGAGCAGCCAGGAGCTGATCACGCTGCCGCGCCGCCAGACCTCGGCGATCTCGGGAATGTCGAGGTCGTACTGGTAGTACTTGGGGTGCTCGAG
>DASTAI010000053.1:0-16204 GCA_035712865.1 Solirubrobacterales bacterium | reverse complement strand
AAGGAGATCTCGACGCTTGTTCACCCGGATCAGCATCGTGAACCGAGCGGCCCCGCCACCCTTCGGAGCCAGTTGGAGCGGCGGCGCCGGGCACGCCGGCGGATCGCCGGAGGAGGCATCCGGAGCGAACGCGACGAGGACGGGGACGATGAGCGCGGCCGCCATCCACGGCAGGCGGCGATGCCCGTAACGTCCCGCCGCGTCCCCTGACGATTCCCCTGCAACGTCACTCAAAGGAGAGGAGAAGGGAATGGCCGAGACACTCGCTGCCGACGCAGGCGCCGGCCTGAAGGCGCTGGGGCTCAACTGCACGCTGAAGTCATCGCCGCAGACATCGAACACCGAGGCACTCATGAACCGGGTCCTCGGGCTCCTGGCGGAGCACGACGTGGAGACACAGATCCTGCGCCCGGTCGACTACGACATCAAGTTCGGCGTCACATCCGACGAGGGCGACGGCGATGAGTGGCCCAAGATCCTGGAGAAGATCAAGGCGGCGGACATCATCCTGATGGGAATGTCGATCTGGTTCGGGGTGCGCTCCTCGGTGTGTCAGATGGTGATCGAGCGCCTCGACGGGACCTACATCGAGCGCAATCAGCTCGGGCAGTACCCGCTCTACAACAAGGTCGCCGGGGTGGTCGTCACCGGCAATGAAGACGGCGCCCACGCGAGCGCGGAGACGACGCTCTTCAACCTGACCCACCTCGGCTGCACCGTCCCGCCGAACGCAGACACCTACTGGGTCGGAGAGGCGGGGCCGGGCCCTTCATATCTCGAGGCCGGCGGACCGGAGCACCTATACACGCAGCGGACGAGCTCCTGGTGCGCGCACAACCTCCTGCACATGGCGCGCATCCTGCGCGAGAACCCGATCCCGCCGATCGGCAACACCCTGGAGGAGATGGGCGGCGACGAGGCGATGCACGTCGGCTGACGGCTAGGCGACGACGAGGCCGGGACCGGGGATGGCCTCGGCGTCTCGGGCGCCGACCTCCTCACCGCACACCGAGCAGCGGAGCTCGAGCGTCGGCTCCCCGCCACAGCCCCTGTGGCGGATCTGCGCCGGAGGGCCGTCCCGCATCCACCGGTCTCCCCAGTCGCGCAGCGCCATCAGCACCGGATAGAGATCCAGGCCCATCTCGGTGAGCCGGTAGCGGTCGCGGGTGCGGACGGAGTCCTTGTAGGGCTCGCGCCGCAGCACCCCGGCCTCGACGAGCCGGCCGAGACGCTCGGAGTGCAGGGAGCGGGAGATCCCCAGGGTCTCTTGGAAGTCCTCGAAGCGCTTGATCCCGTTGAAGGCCTGGCGGAGGATCACCAGCGTCCAGCGGTCGCCGAGCAGGGAGGCCGGCCTGGCGATGGAGCAGTCCTGTTCTGCGAGGTCCGCGGCGCGCATGGCGCGAGCCAGCATAGCGAGACTGCGTTCGGAATCCGAACCCTATATTCTGCGTTCGCTTTCAGAACCCAAAGCCCGGGCTCGCGCTCGGTGCACCGAGGAGGACTCCATGCCGAGGCTCGACCTGACCATCACCGCCGACGTGCTCACCGAGGAGCAGAAGCCCGAGCTGCTGCGTGAACTGGGCGCCGCCCTCCTCCACTGGGAGGGTGCGCCCGACACGGAGTTCTTCCGCTCGATCACCTGGGCGCATCTGCACGAGGTGCCGGCGAGCTCGATCCAGACGCCGGACGGCGAGGCCGCGCCGCACGCGATCCTCGACATCACGGTTCCCGGAGGCGCGCTCAGCGAACGCCGCAAGGCGGGCATCGTCGAGGACGCGACCAAGATCGTCCTGGACACCACCGGCTGGGGCGCCGAGGCGGGAGTGCGCGTCTGGGTCCTGATCCACGACGTGCCGGACGGGAACTGGGGCGCGGCCGGCCAGGTGGTCCGCTTCGAGCAGCTGCGTGACGCCGCCAAGGCCGAGCGCGATCAGGAGGGCTCCGGCCGGGAAAAGGTCCCGGCGGCGGCCGGGAGCGAGGAGGGAGTCACGGCGTGAGGCAGCTCACCTTCGTCGAGAAGGGAAGACTCGAGTGGCGCGACGCGCCGGAGGCGAAGCTGGAGGGCGATGGACAGGCGATCGTCCGGCCCGTTGCCCTCGCCACGTGTGACATCGACACCGCCTTCGTCCAGGGACGTTTTCCCGTCGCGGCGCCGTTCTCGTTCGGTCACGAGTGCGTCGGCGAGGTGACCGAGGTCGGCGACTCGGTCGAATCGGTCAAGCCCGCCGACCTGGTCAGCATCCCGTTCCAGATCTCCTGCGGGGAGTGCGCCCGTTGCCGCGCCGGCGAGCCGGGCAACTGCGAATCGGTTCCCCGGCTCTCGACCTACGGGCTGCCGATCGGCCCGCAGACCTACGGCGGCTTCGCCAGTGACTCGGTGAACGTCCCGTACGCAGACGCGATGCTCGTGCCGATCCCCGACGGCGTCGAGCCGGCCACCGTCGCGAGCCTCTCCGACAACATCCCCGACGCCTGGCGCTGCGTGGCGCCTCCGCTCGAGGCGAGGCCCGGCTCGCCGGTCCTGATCGCCCTGGGGGCGGGGTCGATCGCGCTCTATTCGGTCGCCATCGCGCTCGCTCTCGGCGCCGAGCGGGTCGACGTCGTGGGCGGTCGCGACCGTGACCGCGAGCTGGCCCAGAAGCTCGGCGCGAACGTCCTCGACGAGGAGTTCCCCGAGCGGGCCGGCTTCTACCCGGTCACGGTCGACGCGAGCGCCGACCCCGCGGGCCTCGCCTGCGTGCTGAAGTCGACTGATGCGGATGGCATCTGCACCAGCATCGGCATCTACATCGAGCCGGTGCCGCTGCCGCTGCTCGACATGTTCACCCAGGGAGTCACCTTCATCACCGGGCGGCCGCACGTGCGCATGCTGATGCCTGACGTGCTCGACCTGATCCGTCAGGGCAGGTTCGATCCCGATCCGGTGACCGTCAACAGGGTCGATTGGGACGACGCCGTCGAGGCCCTCTCGGACCTGCGGGCGAAGACGGTGGTGACCAGGGCCGGCTAGGGCTACTTCGGGCTGCCGACGCCGCCGGTGTTGGCCGAGCCGGCGGTGGCGGGACGGAGTGCGTTGATCTGAGGTTGCTGGAAGAGCATCCTCATCGAGTCGTCGGAGGCGAAGAAGAAGAAGGCTCCGACGCCCTGCTTCATCGCGGGCCCGACGCAGGCGGCCGCCTGAGCGGCAGAGGTGCTGAGGATCGCCTGGCTCTTGCTGGCCTGCGGGGTGTCGGTGAAAGAGATCTGCATCGCCGTGTTGCTGAGGGGGGGCTTGCCCTGCTTCTTGATCGGCATGCGGAAGGTTCTCCTCACCTTCTTGAGCTTGCCATGGATCCTTCTCATCACCTTCCTGGTCACGAACTTGAAGGTGTAGTGCAGCCGCAGCTGCTTGGCGCGTGAGCCGAAGCCCGCCGAGCCGCCATCGGCGCAGGCGTCCTGGGTCTGGATGCTCATCGGGCCGAGCTTGCGGTCGCCGAGGCGGGCGTTGTGCTTGTTCAGGTTCTGCGCGATCTGCCCGTAGTTCCAGTCGGCGACGTCCTGGGGCGCAAGCCCGGTGCGCTTGCCGGCCCCGATCGGGTTGCCGGCGACCGTCGAGCTGAAGCCGGAGTTCCATCCCCGGAGCATCGGGAAGGCTTTGTTGAAGTTGGTTCTCCAGGGCGGGCGGCTGGGGTCCGTGGCGCGGCCCTGGTTGTAGTCCATCTGCTCGTAGTCGGTGAGCAGGGCGAAGACGTTCGGATCGCCTACCCCCGAGAACGCGTAGCCCGCTGCGGCGGGATCGAAGCTCATCCCGGTGAGGGCGATGATGCGGTTGCACGGAAACGAGGCGCGCAGCTCAGCTGCCAGCTGGGTGGCGACGTCCGCGGTCATCGCCGGGAACTGGCCGCTGCCGGTGAACCGGGTGTTGAGCACGAAGACGTCCTGGGGGCGAATTCGGCCGCCCATCCCACCTTCGGGCTTGGTGTAGGTATCGACGTTCCCCTGCGTGTTGATCCGGATCATCATCGTGAACCTCTGCGGGCCCGACGACGCGGGGCTGAGGCCACTCGGCAACCCCGGGCAGCCCACCTGAGCCTGCGCCGCGGGCGGCTCCCACGAGCTCCCTCCGGGCAGGAGCAGGCCGAGCACGGCGGCGCCGATCGCGATTGCGATCAGGCGGCGGACGCGTGCTGACGCGTTCCCCTGAGTATGTGAGACAGCTCCTGCCATGGGACGAATGGCGTCGTTTGACGCTAATGGCGCTCCCTCCCCCAACACGCGAGTCAGCTTGCAGTTGTGATGCGGCCTTCGACGAGGGCGCCGAACACCTCGATCGCGGCCGCCAGGTCCGCCTCGCCCGTGTCCTCCTCCGGAGCGTGGCTGACCCCGCCGAGCGAGGGCGAGAAGACCATCGCGGTCGGCATGCGGGGCGCCATCGACGCGGCGTCGTGAAGGGCGCCGCTGGGCAGCTCGTAGGCGGTGCCGGTGATCCGTTCACAGGCCTCCCGCGCGAGCCTCACGAGATCGGGATCGAACTCGATCGGCTCGATCCGCCAGACGGGCTCCTCCGCCGCCTCGCAGCAGCGCTCCCGCGCGGCCGTCTGGATCCGATCCCGGGCCGAGCCCAGCATCCGCTCGAGGGCGTCCGCCCGGCGATGGCGCAGATCCACCACGAGCGAGGCGACTCCCGGGACCGCGGTCGGGATCCCTGGCTCGAAGCTCATCACCCCGACCGTGCCGACCCCACCCTCGGCGAGCGCGATCTCCTCGACACGAAGCGCGGCGGTGGCCGCCGCCAGGCCGGCGTCGCGCCGGGCATCCATCGGCGTCGTCCCTGCATGGGACGCCTGCCCCGTGATTCGGAAGCGAAGTCGCTCCACCCCGACGCACCCGGTCACGGCAGCCGCGCGGATCCCCCCGGCCTCGAGGACCGGCCCCTGTTCGATGTGGAGCTCGAGGTAGTCGCCCAGGCGCTCGAGCCTGGACCGGGACTCGAGGACGCGGTCGAGCGCGACGCCGTTCTCGGCCAGCACGCCGGGCGCCGCCAGGCCATCGGCGTCACGTGCCTCGGCGAGCTCGGCCGGGTCGAAGGTGCCGGCCACGGCCGAGCTGCCGAAGAGGCTGCGACCGAAGCGGGCGCCCTCCTCGTCGGCCCAGTCGACGAGGGCCAGCGTGCGGGGCGGCGGCTCGTCGGCGCCCGCCCAGGCCCTGAGCACGCCCACGGCCCCCATCACCCCCAGCGCTCCGTCGAGCCAGCCGCCGTTCGGGACCGAGTCGAGATGGGAGCCGACCGCCAGCGCCGGCTCGGCCTCACCCGGAAGGTACGCCCAGGCGTTGCCGGCCTCGTCCACCTCGGGCTCGAGGCCAATCTCGGCGAGGAGCTCTCGCAGGAACTCCCTCGCCTCTCGCCAGCCCGCGCCCCAGCAGAGGCGCTGGGCGCCTCCCTCGTCGCTGGTGCGTCGCGCCAGCTCCCGCAGGTCGGCGATCACGCGCTCGGCGTCGACCGCCCTACCCACCAACCCTCTCCCGGCGAAGCGCCTGCCCGAGGCAGTGGGCGCCGCCGCCGCCGAGGGTGAACATGTCCAGCTCGAGCTCGATGACGTCGATGCCGCGGGCGCGGAGCGCCGCATTCAGGTCTGTGGCACCGGTCGCGGAGATCACCCGCTCGTCCCCGACGGAGATGGCGTTGACGCCGAGGTTGAAGGCCTGGTCGGCGCTCACCTCGATCAGTTCGAATCCCTTGGCCCGCAGCCACTCCACGGCGGCCGAGGGCAGCACCTCCGCACAGACCGCGGCGAGCTTCGAGGCGAGCACGGCGACGAGCACGTCGATGTGGACGTAGCGCTCGGGAATCGGCTGCACCCGGGCCTCCCAGCCGTCGTCGCGATACCACGCCGCGAGCTGGTTCGCGGCCGCCTCCTGGGTCCGCGTCTCGCCGGAGCCGATCAGCACCACGCCCGGCTCGACGATCATCACGTCCCCGCCCTCGAGCGAGCCGGCGGTGATCATCGCGCGGATCGGGATCCCAGCCTCCTGATGGAACCGGATCGCGGGCGCGTACTCGCCGCGCCTCCAGGGCTGGGCGAGCTGTGTGATCACGGTTCCGTAGGGGCCCATGGCGCTCGAGTCCCGAGCGAACACCTGGTACGGAAGGGCCGGGTCGGGCTCGAGGAAGTGGCAGCGGGCGCCCGCCTCCTCGTATGCCGAGACCAGCGCCTCGTGCTGTCGCTCCGCGCGCTCACCGTCGTACTCGAAGCCGGCCTCCAGCGTTGCGCGAGTGATCGCGCTGGTTTCGAGCCAGCGGAAGTTCTCGGGCTCGCAGAGCAGCACGTCGTGCAGGCGCCCGTACTCGGAGTCCACGCCCCAGTCTGGATCGGTCCCGTTCATTCGCTCACCACCCTGATCGTCTGCAGCGTCCGGTCGCTCGCGCCGCGGACCAGTCCGCCGTGCGCGAGTGAGTCCTCGATGTACGCGATCGTCGGCCCGGTGAGCCGCTCGCCGGGCAGGACGTTGGGAACTCCCGGCGGGTACGCCGCCAGCGATTCCGCCGCGATCCTGCCCTCCGCGTCGTGGAACGACACGACCTCCTGCGGCCCGAGGAAGGCGTCCCGCGGGGCCAGCTCGAGCGGCCCCCACGGGGGTGGTTCCGCGAAGGCCCCGCGCTTCTCGACGTCCGCCGGACCGACCCGCTCGACCGCGTGGCGCAGGCCATCGAGGAGTCGCTCCGCCGGCGCCGTGGGCGCCTCCGCGATGCCGAAGACGGCCACGATCACGTTCTCGGAGAACAGCTCGAGGATGATGTCGTCGCTCTCCAGCATCAGCTGCGCGATGCGGTGGCCGGTGGCCCCGGTCCCCCGGACGTCGACCGAGAGGCGCAGCGGGTCCCAGGCCGCCACGCTGGTGCGCCCGGCGAGCCTCTCGTCGAGCACGTCGAGGCCGGGGATCTCCCGCACCTGCACACGGGTGTGGACAAGCGTCGCCAGCGTCTCGTCGAGAAGCGCGTGACCCTCCGTCACTGCGTAGCGCCTCGCCGCGTCGAGGGAGGCGGTGAGCAGGGAGTTGGGACTAGTCGACTCGACCAGGGTGACCGAGCGGTCGATGATGTCCTCGTTCATCCGCTCGCCATTGCCGAGATGCAGGATCGCCGACTGGGTCATGCTGCCGACGATCTTGTGCGTGCTCGTCAGCACCAGGTCGGCTCCCCCTCGCAGCGCGCCCGAGGGCAGGCCCTCGTGGAAGTAGAGGTGTGAGCCCCAGGCCTCGTCGACGACGAGCGGTATGTCGCGGCTGTGGGCCACCTCGGCGAGCTCCTCGATGCGCGCGACGGCCCCGAAGTAGGTCGGAGAGACGAGCATCACCGCTTCCGCGTCGGGCTCGGCGTCGAGCGCCGCCGCGAGGGCCTCCGCGGTGACGCAATGGGCGATGCCGAGCTCGGGATCGATCTCGGGGGAGACGAATGTCGGGCGCAGGCCGGAGAGGACCAGCCCGTCGATGATCGAGGAATGCACGTTGCGCTGGACCACGACGGGGCCACGGTCGGGCGGCCCGGTCCTCAGCTCCCCGCTGGCGTGGGCGAGGGTCATGCAGATCGCGTGGTTTCCGCCCGAGGCGCCGTTGACCAGGAACCAGCTGCGCTGGGCCCCCCAGGCGTCTGCGGCGAGGTGCTGGGCCTGCTGGAAGGGCGTCGGCTCTGGCCCGACGTCGATCCCCTCGATGCTGGGCGGGACGTCGTTGAGGATGGCGGCCTCTCCGAGGGCGGCGGTCAGGCCGGGGTCGGCGCGGCTCCCCTTGTGCCCGGGGATGTGGAACCGCCCCGGGTTGCGGGCGACGTAGGCGATGAGCGCGTCGAGGTAAGGCGCTTGGCTCTGGTCAGCCATCCATGGCCGAGTCTATTTACGCTCCGTGCGGTGGCTCCCCGCCGGCGTAGCGGGAGTACGGGTACCACCACTCCTTCGGGGCCACCTCGCTTTCGATGTGGACGTGCTTGGTCTCCTGAAAGGCCTCCAGGCCCTCCCGGCCCAGCTCCCGGCCCAGCCCAGACTGCTTGAAGCCGCCGAACGGTCCCGCGTCGTTGTCGGTGAGCGGGTCGTTGAACCAGACGGTGCCCGCCTTCACCTCGCGCATGCAGCGCAGGATCGTCTTGAAGTCCTGCGTGTAGATGTTGGCCCCAAGGCCGTAGGGGGTCGAGTTGGCCAGCTCGATCGCCTCGTCGAGGCTCTGCACCCGCACCAGGGGCGCCACGGGGCCGAAGGTCTCCTCCCGCAGCAGATCGGTGTCCGCGGGCGCGCCGGTCACCACCGCAGGCGAGAAGAAATGACCCCGGTCCTGGCCGCCCGAGTCGCCGCCGACCACCACCTCGGCGCCGGCGCCCACGGCCGCCTCGACCTGGCCAGCGACCTTGCTCCGCTGACCGGCCGAGACCATCGGACCGATGTCGGTGTCGCGCTCCATCGGGTCGCCGATTACAAGGCTCCGCGTGTAGTCGACGAACGCGTTCAGGTAGTCGTCGTAGACGTCGTCCAGCACGTAGAAACGCTCGGCGGAGGTACAGACCTGTCCGGAGTTGAGGAACGCGGCCCAGGCGCCGCCCTTGGCCGCGACATCGATCTCCTCGCCGACGTCGGAGCAGACGATGAAGGGGTCCTTACCGCCCATCTCCAGGTTGACCCTCGCCATCCGCTCGATACAGGCCTGGGCGACCTTCTTCCCGGTCGCCACCGAGCCGGTGAAGGCGACGCCGTCCACGCGGGCGTCGCCGGTGATCGCGGCGCCAACCTCCGGACCGCCGGCGATCAGATTGACGACGCCGGCCGGCAGATGCTCGAAGCAGGGTGCGAGCATCAGCGTCGAGAGGGGCGTGAGCTCGGACGGCTTGCCGACGACGGTGTTGCCGGCCGCCAGCGCCGGCGCGAGCTTCCAGGCGAGCAGGAGCAGCGGGTAGTTCCAGGGGACGATGCACGCGACCACACCGAGCGGCTCCTTGAGGACGAGGCTGAGCTGGCTGGATTCGATCGGCGGAATGACGCGCCCGGCCGAGTCCCGACCGATCTCGGCGTAGTAGTCGAAGCAGGCCGCGGTCCAGCCGACCTCGTCCGAGTTCTCGACGAGCGGCTTGCCGCCCTCGAGCGTCATGACCTCGGCGAGCTGGTCGGTTCGCGACCGCAGCCGAGCGGCGACCTCGTGCAGCATCTCGCCCCGCTCGACCGCCGGGGTGCGAGCCCAGTCGGGGGCGGTCTCCCGGGCGGCGGCCAGGGCGGTGTCGAGCTGGTCCTCGCTCGGCGCGGCGACGGTCGCGATCGTCTCCTCGGAGTACGGGTTCTCGACCTCGAGGGCGGCGCCCTCCCCCTCCGCCTGCTCCCCGCCGATCAGCAGTCGGGTCTCGAGGTCAGCCATCGGGCGATCGTATTCGGCCAAGGCGGGGAAGGACGGCCAGGGGGAGAAGGAAACCGGCCGCCCAATCCGCCCGCCTGCGCCGAGGCTGAAACTCGGCGGAGGCGAGGCATCTTGAATATGTGGGCGGGCGCCGGAGTAGGGGGTCTCCGAACGCCCGCCCGCTGCCTCGACTCACGAAACAGAGTACCCCTCGCTAAACGCGAGTAAACGCTCATACCAACGAAAATTCCCTATCAGCGACTTTTTGCGGCGACCGCCCGCTGCAGCTGGGACTTGTTCATGCTCGAACGGCCCTCGACCTTGAGGCGCTTGGCCTTGGTGTAGAGCTGCTCCTTGGTCTGTCCCTTCGGCCGGTTCGTGCCCGATCGCTGCCCGCCGCGGCTCTGGGGCGAGGCTCCTCTCGTCGAGCTCCGCGAGCTGGTTCGCGACTCGCCCGAGCGCGCTCGGTTCTTGTTGACCGTCCGGGCCGCCATCTCTCGGGCGCGGGAGGTGGAGGCTCCGCGCCGCCGTGCGGATTGCTTGATCTTCTGGTACTGCCTGGCACGCTTGGTGCCCTTCTTGACGCCGCGAGGTGGCATCGAGATCACTCCTTCCGGTCCGTGGTAACGCTTGCGGTACCCCCGGGCCCACGTTCGAAACCGCGGTTTGCGACACCCCTTGCGGCGGGTAGCTACCGTAGGTGGGCGGCCATGCCTCGAGGTCCCACAGGGGCGAGACAGCCACGGACACCGGGGCCGCCGATCAGTGACGGAACTTGCCTTGGCGGACAGCCAGATGAATCAGACGCCCTCTCCCGGCTCCAGGGAGCAGCTCGTCGGCGAGCGGCGGCTGCTCGAGCGCTACGCGCAGGACCACTCACCGGTCGTTCGAGAGGAGCTGGTGGACCGCTTCATGCCGCTGGCGAGGCGGCTCGCCGCCCGCTACGCCGGCGGGGCGGAGCCGTTCGACGATCTGGTCCAGGTCGCGAGCGTCGGCCTCGTCAAGGCGATCGACCGCTTCGATCCTGAACGCGGAACCGCCTTCTCGACCTTTGCTGTCCCGACGATCCTCGGCGAGCTGAAGCGCCACTTCCGCGACCGCGGCTGGTCCGTGCACGTTCCCCGCGACGTGCAGGAGCGCATCCTCAAGGTCGAGCGCGCGACGGCCGAGCTGCCGGCCAGGCTCGGCCACACCCCCACCGTGCACGAGATCGCGGTGCGCATCGAGGCCACCGATGAGGAGGTGCTGGAGGCGATGCACGCCTCCCAGGGCCACCACGCAGTCTCGCTCGACGCCACCTCGACGACCGGCGACGGCGATGAGCCGGCCCCGCTGCGGGATCGGATCGGGGACGTCGACCTCTCCTTCGACACGGTCGAGTACGGGGAGGCGATCGGCCCCGTTCTCCAGGAGATCTCGGAGCGCGACCGCACGGTCCTCCATCTGCGGTTCGTCGAGGACATGACCCAGAGCGAGATCGCCGAGCGGGTCGGTGTCTCCCAGATGCACGTCTCACGCATCCTGCGCGCGACCATCGAGAAGCTCAGACAGCGGATCCCCACGGAGGAGTAGCCCGCCGCGGGCGACCGACCCCGCAGCTAGCTGGTCACCTCGAACTCGAGGAACTCCGCCGTCTCGCCCCCGGCGGTCTCCTCGGTGGTGACCTCCATCCTGGTCGCCAGTGAGCGCAGCGACCCCGCGCCCGGCACGTCCATCTCACCCAGCAGCCTCTGGCCGCCACCCTCGATGAGGGGACCAACGCGGACGTCCAGCGTCCCGTCGCCGTCCTGGATCGAGATTCCGACGCGGCCGTCGGCGAAGTCCTCCCCCTCCGAGGACGAGACCGCGTCGCCGAGCAGGACGGTGTCGGCGAGTCGATCGACGGAGAACTCGGCCCGGGCGGCGAGGGCACCCATCACCCTTGCGAGTACCGGCTTGACCAACTCGCCCGGTGTCATCGCCATCTCGAGACCCTCCGACACCTCGCCGTGGTTGCCGTTGCTGCTGAGCTCGGGGGGCTCGTAGCCGAAGCGGATCGTGGTGCGGCTGCCCTGGCCCGCGCCCCCGCTGATCTCGAAGCTGTCCGAGAGGGCGGCGATCAGCGGCAGGCCGATCCCGAGCGACGGGTCGCCCTCGTTGGCGCGCGGCTGGAAGCCCTTCCCCCGGTCGGCGACCTGGATCTCGAGCTCCCCATCGTGGGGCTCGGCGGTCACCTCGAGCGGTCCCGGCTCACCCTCGTAGGCGTGGAGAACGACGTTGTTGCAGGCCTCGCTGACGACGGTCTTCAGGTCGGCGACCCGTAGCGGCGAGAGCCCGAGGGCCTCGCCCAATCCGGCGACCGCCTGCCTGACGACGATCACGTTCTCCGCGGTCGCTGGAAGGGTGAGCCGAAGCTCCCTGCCGGTCACGGTGAGTTCCCTGAATTGCCCGACGCCTCGGCGACGGCCTCCTCCCGCCGGGCGTGCACGGGGAGCTCGCTGCGCAGTCCGGTGACCTCGAGCACCCGGTCGACGGCGTTAGACCCGTTCGAGCGAACGACCGCGAAGCCGAGTCGTGCCTCCGCCGCGCGACGGCGCTCGTCGAGGATCACTCCGAGGATGGACGAGTCGATGAACGTGGCGGGCGACAGGTCGACGACCGTCGCGGCCCCCTCCTCGATCAGAGCGTCGAGACGGCGGCGCAGGTTGGGAGCGGTACTGAGGTCATGCTCGCCAGAGATGGTCAATACAGCCACGCCTTGGTCCTTCCGCTCGAGCGCGAGCTCCCCCGTCCGCACACCGGCGGAAATACCTCGATCTGACGACACTCAAACCTCCTGCTCTGGGCGCACGGACGCAAGGCGATCGGCCCGTCGCTGCTGCCAGACCGTGATGATCATGGCGAAGACGGTGACGGCGAAGAGCATGGTGGCGATGATGTAGACCTGCACGGGGATGCCGCGCTGGGCGGCCCCGAAGATGTAGAGGGGGAAGGTCACCTCGGTCCCCGCCGTGAAGTTGGAGACCACGAAGTCGTCGATCGAGAGGGCGAAGGCAAGCAGCGCCCCGGCGAGGATTCCGGGCCAGATCAGCGGCAGGGTCACCTTGCGGAACGTCGTGAACGGATTCGCTCCGAGGTCCCGTGCGGCCTCCTCCAGGCTGCGATCGAAGCCGATCAGCCGGGAACGGACGACGATGACGACGAAGCTGATGCAGAACATGACGTGCGCGATCAGCAGCGTCGTGAAGCCGAGCTGCAGGCCGTAGATGAGGAAGAGGGAGAGCAGCGAGGCGCCGAGCACCACCTCGGGGGTCGCCGTGGGGATGACGATCAGGTAGTTCGTGGCGCGCCGGCCGAAGAAGTCGTAGCGGACCAGCGCGAGGGCGATCATCGTTCCGAGGATGGTCGAGATCAACGTGGCGATGGCGGCCAGCCGGAGGCTGAGGAGCAGCGCGTTCGTCAGCTCGGTGATCTCGAACGGATGTGCCCAGTGCGAGAGCGTGAAGCCCTGCCAGGTGAAGTTGAACTTGCCGGCGGGGTCGTTGAACGAGAAGACGACGATCAGGCCGACCGGGATCAGCATGTAGATGATCGCCAGGATTCCGTAGACCACGATCGCGTTCTCGCGCACCCACCTCCAGACGCGCGAACCGACCGAGAGCCTCTTCTGAGCGGGAAGCGTGGCGGCGTGCGCCTCCATCAGTCGGGGATCTCCTCTCCCATCAGCGCCTCCGAGCCGGCGAAGCGGATGTAGATGAAGACGATCAGGAGCATCGCCGCCATCAGGGTGAAGGAGAGCGCCGCCGCCGCCGGGTAGTCCGTCTGCTTCAGGTACAGCGACTGGATGACGTTGCCGATCATGGCCTGCTGGGCGCCACCCAGGAACTGGGCGTTGATGTAATCACCCGTCGCTGGGATGAAGGTGAGCAAAGTGCCGGCGACGACGCCCGGCGCGGACAGCGGCAGGGTCACCTTCAGGAATGCCTTCCGCGAGGAGGCGTAGAGGTCCTTGGCCGCCTCGATCAGGCTCGTGTCCAGCCGCTCGAGGCTGGCGTAGATCGGCAGCACCATGAAGGGCAGGAAGTTGTAGGTGAGGCCAGCGATCACGGCCGGGGCCGTCGCCAGGAGGCGCCCGTCATTGGAGATCAGCCCCAGGGTCTGGAGCGTGTTCACGACGAATCCGTTATCGGAGAGGATCGTCTCCCAGGCGAGCGTCCGGATCAGGTAGGTCGTGAAGAAGGGGGCGATCACGGCCAGCAGCATCGCGTTCTTCCAGCGCCCTCCCCGGAAGGCGATCGCGTAGGCGAGGGGATAGGCGATCAGGAGAGCGATGATGGTCGCGAGTCCCGAGTACTCGAACGCCCGGAGGAACTGGGTGTCGTAGGCGCTCAGGGCGTCGCTGTAGTTCGAGAAATTCCAGTCGAACGTGTACGAGGGAAACAGCCCGGACTCGAGCGACAGGCGCCCCATGAAGTAGAGGGGCACGACGAAGAAGAGGATCAGCCAGAGGACCCCTGGGCCGAGCAGGCCGTAGGGGATGAGGCGGCGGCGGAGAGCGACCCAGCGTTCGTTACGCCCGCTCCTCTCCGCCGCCATCGCCTCCATCAGGGACTAACCATTCAGAACGCCCTCGAACGCCCGGGTCACGTTCTGCTCCTCCTGGCCCGTGAGGTTGGGCTGGTTCGAGCACTTGGACGTGAACTGATCCGTCGGGAAGATCAGCGGGTCGTTCACCAGGTCGGGATTGCTGGTCTTGAATATGTCCCGGACCCCGTCGACCGGCGTCACATAGCTGTTGTAAGCCGCCAGCGGTGCCGCGTTCTTCGGGTCGTAGACGAAATTCATGAATGCCTCGGCCGCCGTCGGGTTCGGCGCCCCGACTGGGATCTCCATGTTGTCCGACCAGAGGATGCAGCCCTCGGTCGGCATCCGGAACTCGATGTTCGGGTTGTCGGCCTGGAGCTGTACCGCATCACCGGACCAGCCGATGATCGCCGCGACGTCGCCATTGGCCATGTCGCGGGTGTAGTCGTTGCCGGTGAAGCGGCGGATCTGACCGGAGGCGACAGCCTGCTTCAGCTTGTCGATCGTGTCCAGCCAGTCCTGCTCGGTTGCCTTGTTCGGGTCGATCCCGTCGGCCTTCATGACCAGCGGCACCGTGTCGCGCAGCTCGGTGAGCATCTCGACCTTGCCCTTGTACTGCGGGTCGAAGAGGTCGTTGATCGAGTGCACGTTGGGGGCGAGCTGGGTGTTGACGATCAACCCGGTCATCCCGCTCTGCCACGGGATCGAGTACTTGCGTCCCGGGTCGAAGCTGGGGTTCTTGAGGTTGTCGCGAATGTTCGCCTCGACGTTCGGGATTCCGGCCGGATCGAGGTTCTGCACGTAGCCGAGGTCGTGCATCTTCTCGGCCATCCAGTCGGTGACGACGATGATGCTCCGCCCGCCCGACTGGCCCTTCGAGAGCAGCGGCTGCATCTTGGCGAAGAACTCCTGGTTGTCGTTGACGTCCTCGATGTAGTCGACCTTCACCCCGGTCGCCTGCTCGAAGTTCGGCACGGTGTTCTTGTCGATGTAGAGCGGCCAGTTGGAGACGGTCATGTCGCCCGATGGGGGCGGCTGGTACTTGACGGTCTGAACCTGCTCGGAGCCGCTGTCTCCTTCGATCCCGCCACCGCCACCGCACGCCGCCAGCGTCACCGCGGCGGTCAGGGCGAGTGCTCCCAGTCCCAGGGCCTTCGCCCTCTGCGTAAGTCTCACTTCGAGTTCCTCCTTGTCATGTTGAAGCCGGTTCGGCGATCGCCTCTGAAGGCGACGCTCCATTGGTTCCGGACGACTCCCGGACCACGTGCATGTGCTCGGGGTCCCAGGAAAGTTTCACCGTCGCCCCACCGCCGGGAAGCTGCTGGCGCTGTGCTTCGTCGGCGTTGGGAACGAGGACGGTCATCCGCACGTCGTCGCTCAGCCGGACGATCAGCTGCGTGGCCGTGCCGAGGTAGAGCGAGCTCTCGACGAGCCCCTCGACGGTCGGCCGGTTGCCATCCCCAGCGCCGATCGTCAGCTTCTCGGGCCGGACGACGGCATGGCACCGTTCGCCCGGGTCGAATCCGTCGACGTCCGTGTTCACCTGAACACCGCTGTCGAGCTGCACCTCTCCCTGCGCCCCGCTCTTGCGGACGGTCGCGGGCATCAGGTTCGAGACGCCGATGAATCCGGCGACGAAGGCGGTGGTCGGGCGGTCGTAGACCTGCTCGGGGTCGCCGATCTGCTCGATCTTGCCCTGATTCATGACGGCGATCCGGTCGGACATCGTCAGCGCCTCCTCCTGGTCATGGGTGACGTAGACGAAGGTGATGCCGACCTCGCGCTGGATCTTCTTGAGCTCGACCTGGAGGCCCTTGCGCAGCTTGAGGTCGAGGGCTCCGAGGGGCTCATCGAGCAGAAGCACGCGCGGCAGGTTGACCAGGGCGCGCGCGAGCGCGACGCGCTGCTGCATGCCGCCCGAGAGCTGCGCCGGACGCCTGTTCGCCTCCGCGGCGAGCCCAACCCGCTCGAGCTCCTCGCGGACACGGCGGTCGACGTCCCCCTTGTCGACCCCCTTGCGGCGCAGCCCAAAGGCGACGTTCTCCTTGACGGAGAGGTGTGGGAAGAGCGCGTAGCTCTGGAAGACGGTGTTGGTCGGGCGCTTGTGCGGCGGGATGCCGAGCATGTCCTCGTCGTCGATCGTCAGCCGACCTGCGGTGACATCTTCGAAGCCGGCGATCATCCGCAGGGTGGTCGTCTTGCCGCACCCGCTCGGGCCGAGCATCGTGAAGAACTCGCCCTCGGCGATGTCGAGGTCGATCGCGTCGACCGCCGTCAGCTCGCCGAAGCGCTT
>DASTAI010000052.1:0-13979 GCA_035712865.1 Solirubrobacterales bacterium | reverse complement strand
GGCGGATGAAGGGCTGGGTGTTCGTCGCCGCCGACAACGTCGCGGACGATGCCGGTCTCAGCGAATGGGTCGAGGCCGGCGCCGCGTACGCCACGTCGCTGCCGGCGAAGCAAGACCGAAAATGAATGGACCGTGCACCCGTCCTCGAGACGAGGCTCCCGGGCGTGTCCATCGCTTTTGGCTCGGGCCAGGCTTGCCTGCATCACATGCCGGCTACCGCTTAAGGCTGCTTCCTTCCGGACCTGACCTGGTTCGCGGGCCCACACTGCGCAGGACCTGGCCGTCATCGCCGCCTGCGGCGGCACTGGCCCCAAGGGCCGGTCCCTCGTAAGGGAATTCAGCTCCGCTTGAGCGGGTTGCGGATTACAGGGCACCGCTAATTCCCCGCCTAGCACGGTCCGCGCGGGAGCTTAGCTGCTGGTGACCGGATCGCCCGTGATCGCAACCCGCTCGATCAGGTCGGCCGCACGCTCGTTTCCCGGGCTGGCCTGCAGGCGAGCGGAGACGTTCGCCAGGCGGTCATCGAGCTCGTCATCGGCCAGCAGCAGATCGATCGCCTCCCACAGCTCGCGCGGCTCGAACGAATAGGTCGGGAGCCGGCGGCCGAAACCGGTCTCGTCGATCCGCTGGGCGTTGTCGTGCTGGTCCCAGAAGATCGGCAGCAGGATCATCGGCTTGCCGAAGTGGAGGGACTCGGTCGTCGTGTTGTTGCCCCCGTGGGTGATCACCAGGTCCACCTGCGGCAGCACCGAGACCTGCGGCAGGAACTCCTCCCCCACCATGTTGTCGGCGAGCTCGTATTCGGCGTGCTGGGGGCCCTTGGAGACGATGTAGCGCTGCGGCGTCTGCCCGAGCGCCTCGACCAGGCTCTCCATCAGCGGCACGTCCCCCGATCCGAGCGATCCCAGGCTGACGTAGACGAGCGACCCGTCCCGGTCGGCGAGCTCCCCGGGCAGCTGCCAGTCGGCGTCGGTGGTGCGAACACTCGATTCGACGTTGTGCCAGGTGGGCGCGAGAGGGCTCGAGCGCGGGTAGTCGACCTCGCGCGGATAGAGAAAGATGTTGAGCCACGGCGACTCGTGGATCATCTCGCCGGGCGGCAGGGACGGGGCGCCCCGCTCCTCGCAGAAGAGGCTGAAGTCGACCTGCATCTCGTCGGTGACGCGACGGTACTCCCCGTGGTAGCGCGTCCATTCGGAGGAGTCGTCCATCGGCAGCCCGCTGTACGGAGGCGGCAGCTCGGAGTCCTTCAGCTCGAGCGGGTTGCAGGAGACGATCCGCACCCACGGGTGCCCGCTCGCCGGGATCGCCGGGAAGGCGCAGACGTTGTCCTCGACGATGGCGTCCGGCTGCAGCTCCGCGAAGATCTCGACCAGGCGCTCGTCCACGTACTTCGCGCCGTCGATCAGCGCCTGCCAGGTCGGAGCCATGAACTCGCCGAGCTGGTCGAAGGTGGACTTGCGGAAGACGGGCGCCGTGTCGCGGATGAAGTCCTTCCAGAACTGACCCGGCTCCTCCGGCACCTCGGGCGCAGGCGCGAGCCGCATCAGCCGCTCCTCGAATCCCTTCTCCTCGAGCGTGCCTGCGAACGACTCCTCGATCACGAAGACCACCCGGTGCCCCCGCTGCCGCAGCACCTCGCCGATGCCCACGCAGTTGTTGGTCGGCCCGAACGCTCCCTCGGGGAAGAAGACGACCGTCCTGGTCTCGGGTGACATGGCGGAGTGAGCCTATATATGGGGCGCGCCGGGTGAAGGCTTCACTTCTGCGGCCGTTCGGCCGATAAGGCTGAGGTGGCGAACACGCTGAACACGCCTGCCGCCGAGGCCGGCGCGACCAAGTCGCTGCCCGGCCTCACCCCGCCGTCCGGCAACAAGGACCCGCGGCGCCGCTTCGGCGACGTCGCCGTCGAGCTCGGTTTTGTGGACCGTGAGCTCGTCGAGCAGGTGATGGCCAAGGAGCGCGAGGCACATGTGCCGATGGGAGCGCTGCTGATCGAAAGCGGCCTGATCGACTCCGACCAGCTCGCGCGGATCCTCGCCGAGCGCAACTCGCTTGCACATGTTGACCTGAATGACTTCGAGGTGGACCAGGGCGCGGCGAACCTGATCGACGCCGCCGAGGCGCGCCGGTGCCGCGCAGTCCCGATCGCCTACCTGAAGGACGGCTCTCTTCTCGTCGCCACCGCCGACCCGGCGAACGTCCTGGGGGCGGATGACATCGCGATGGCGACCGGACACGAGGTCCGCCGCGCGATCGCGACGCCCGAGGGAATCGAGGCGCTCATCAACAGGGTCTCGAAGCTGAGCGGATCGGTGGAGATGCTCACCGAGGATGAGGCCGAACCCGCGGAGGCCGGCGGTGAGCTGCTCGAGCTGCGCGCCTCTGCCGAGGACGCACCGGTCGTCAAGCTCGTCCATTCCGTGATTGCGGACGCGGTCGGCCGGGGAGCCTCGGACATCCACTTCGACACGCACAGGGAGGCGATGCAGATTCGCTATCGCGTGGACGGCGTGATGATCGATTCCACCGAAGTACCGAAGAGCCTCGTCGCGGGTCTGATCTCCCGGATCAAGATCATGGCCGAGCTCGACATCGCGGAGCGCCGAGCGCCCCAGGACGGCCGTGTCGCACGGGTCGTCGACGGGCGCCACGTCGACATCCGCGTCTCGACGCTACCCGTGATTCGAGGGGAGTCGGTCGTGATGCGCATCCTCGATAAGGACCGCGTCCTGCTCGATCTGGGGACGCTCGGAATGCGCCCGCAAGACCGCGAGCTGCTCCTGCGCGCCGTTGGACGTACGCAGGGCGCGGCCATCGTCACGGGCCCGACCGGGGCGGGCAAGACGACCACCCTCTACGCGCTCCTGAACGCCGTCAACACGCCCGAGAAGACCCTGATCTCGATCGAGGATCCGGTCGAGTACGAGATCGAGGGGATCAAGCAGATCCACGTCAACCCGACCGCCGGCCTCACCTTCGCCTCAGGCCTCCGTTCGATGGTCCGCTCGGACCCGGACACCCTGATGGTCGGCGAGATCCGTGACCGGGAGACGGCTCAGATCGCGATGGAGGCGGCGCTCACCGGCCACCTGGTGCTCTCCACGCTCCACGCCAATCAGACCTCCCTCGCGGCCGCCCGTCTCGTCGACATGGGCGTCGAACCGTTCCTGATCGCGTCGGCCATGGAGTGCATCGTCGCCCAGCGGCTGGCCCGCCGGCTCTGCGACGCCTGCAAGAAGCCGGCGCAGCTGGGCGAGCCCGAGCTGCGGCTTCTCGGAGCCGAGGCCGGCGGAGCAGAGATCTACGAGCACGTGGGCTGCGCCACCTGCAACAGCACCGGGTTCGCCGGGCGGGTCGGGCTCTACGAGGTGCTGATCGTCAGCGACGACATCCGCTCGATGATGCTCAGCAAGGCCTCGAGCGGCGAGATCGAGGCCGCCGCGGTGGCCGCAGGCTTGCACCGCCTCCGCGACGACGGCTTCGAGAAGGTCCGGGAGGGCGTCACCTCTCTCGCCGAGGTCCTTCGCGTGCTCGGCAACTCGGCCGACTAGCCAAGCGACGGATTGTCGATCTGGCCCACGGCGGTTCGTCGTTAGGGTGAATGCGGCGATACCGCGCCGCCCGACCGAAGGAGCGAGAGCATGAAGTACGCATTCACGATCTACGTGGACGAGGCCGGCCGCGAGGCCGCCAGCGAGGAGGACCGCAACGCCATGGCCCAGGCCTACGGCGCCGTGACCCAGGAGATGCAGGAGAGGGGAGCCCTCGTCGCCGGAGAGGGCCTCTACCCCACCCAGACCGCGACCACGGTCCAGGTCCGTGAGGGGGAGCGCTCGGTCACCGACGGGCCCTTCGCCGAGACCAAGGAGCAGCTGGGCGGCTTCTACGTCCTCGACTGCAAGGACCTGGACGAGGCGATCGAGTGGGCAGCCAAGATCCCCGGCGCCCAGGTCGGCTCGGTCGAGATCCGGCCGGTGATGGTCTTCGACGAAGCGGGGAATATCGTCGAGGAAGCGACCGCCTGAACGAGCCGGAGGCATCGCCGGAGCTGGTCGATCGCGTCTTCCGCCACGAGTCGGGACGCGCGCTCGCCTCGCTGATCCGCGTCCTCGGAGACTTCGATCTCGCCGAGGACGCCGTCCAGGAGGCATTCGTGGTCGCGATGCAGGTGTGGCCGGAGCGGGGCATCCCCGAGAACCCCGGCGCCTGGATCACGACCACGGGGCGGAACAAGGCGATCGACCGGCTGCGGCGGGAGCGGCGCGGCGCCGAGAAGCTGGAGCAGCTGCGGTCGCTCGAGCCTCCCGCGATCGAGGAAGACGAAGTGGACGAGCCACCCGTGATCCCGGACGACCGCCTGCGGCTGATCTTCACCTGCTGCCATCCGGCCCTGGCGCCGGAGGCGCGTGTGGCGCTCACCCTGCGGACGCTCGGAGGGCTCGCGACGCCGGAGATCGCCCGGGCGTTCCTCGTGACCGAGCCGGCCATGGCCCAGCGGCTGGTGCGCGCCAAGCGCAAGATCAAGACGGCCCGGATCCCGTACGAGGTACCGGCGGACCACGATCTGCCGGACCGGCTGCAGTCCGTGCTCGCCTCCCTCTATCTGATCTTCAACGAGGGCTATCTGGCCACGACGGACGAGTGGCTGGTCCGGCGAGAGCTCGCGGGCGAGGCGATCCGCCTCGCGGGCACCCTCGCCCGCCTGATGCCCGATGAGCCCGAGGCGCTCGGGCTGTTGTCGCTGATGCTGCTCCAGGACTCGCGGGGAGACGCCCGGGTGGACGACGAGGGCGAGCTGGTCCTGCTCGAAGACCAGGACCGCTCGCTCTGGGACCGTCGTGAGATCGAGACGGGTCTCGGCGTACTGGAGCGGGCCACGCGGCTCGGCCCGCCGGGCCCCTACGTCCTCCAGGCGGCGATCGCGGCGGAACACGCTCGCGCGGAGACAGCGGCCGAGACCGACTGGCCGCGGATCGCCTCCCTGTACGGGCTGCTGGTGCGCGCGCAGCCCTCGCCGGTGATCGGGCTCAATCGGGCCGCGGCGGTGGCAATGGCGGAGGGGCCGGAACGAGGCCTCGAGCTGATGGACGACCGCGAGCTCTCAGAGCCGCTGGCAAGCTACCAGCCGTTCTGGTCGGCGCGGGCGGATCTGCTTCGGCGAGCCGGCCGGACGGAGGAGGCGATGACCGCCTACGAGCAGGCGCTCGAGCTCACGGGCAACCCCGTCGAGCGCCGCTTCATCGAGCGCCGGCTTTCCGAGCTCGGTTAGTCGGCGGCGATTCCTCGCCAGCTGATCTCGAACGAAGCCGCCACTGGGACGCTGGGGTCGATTCCGACGGCGACAGCTTGCGCCCCGATCAAAGCCGATCCGGCGATCATGGTCAGGGCGCCGACGGCCGGGTCGAGGTCGCGGCGGATTTCGCCTCGTTTCTGGCCCTCGGCGAGGACCTCCTCGAGCAGGACGGTGGCGGGTGGGGATGGCCCATCACCGACCAGGGCGGCGAACCTGTCGGGGTTGGCGAAGATCTCGAGCAGCGCGGCCCCATGAAGAGCGGGTGGTAGGTCGGCCGGCTGCAGAAGGCTGACGAGCAGCCGCCGAATCACGGTGCTCATCTTCAGTCGCCGGTCCGCCAGAGAGTCCGCGACCGATGGCCGAACGTGATCGCGAAAGTGGCGTGCAGCGGCCTCGATCAGCACGTCTCCCTTCCGGGGGAAGTAGCGGAAGAAGGTCGCCCAGCTGACATCGGCATCCGCGATCACGTCATCGACCTTGGTCGCGGCGACTCCCTGGTCCTCAAATCGTGCGATCGCGGCCTCGTAGATGCGATCTCGCTTCTCGAATCCCCGAGCCTGCGTCGGCGGCTCCGGCATCCGAGCGGTGGGAGCCTCCCCGCCGCCGTATCCGACGAGCGCCTGATCGATCAGTTGTTGAGTCTTTGACGAAACCATATTCAGTATGGTACCGTCTAGAAACGATATGCGATATGGATATCGTGAACCGCTAGGGCCCCAGCCGCTCAATCTCCCAGCCGTCCGGCCGGCGGGTGTAGACGAGACGGTCATGCATCCGACTCTCCCGCCCCTGCCAGAACTCGATCACCTCAGGACGCAGCAGGTAGCCGCCCCAGTGGTCGGGCCTTCGCGGATCCGAATCGCCGAGCTCCGCGGCGAGCTCGGCGTAGCGGCGATCAAGCTCCTCTCGCTCGATCGGCCGGCTCTGAGGCGAGATCGCGGCCGCGATCTGGCTGTCGCGCGGCCTGCTGGCGAAGTAGGCGTCGGATTCGCCGGCGGGAAGGCGCCCGACCTCCCCCCTGACCCGGACCTGCCGGTCGAGCTCGCGCCAGTAGATGACCAGCGCCGCTCGCCGGTCAGCCGCCAGCTCCCGGCCCTTCGCGCTCTCGTAGTTGGTGAAGAAGCGGAAGCCGTCCGGGCCGAACCCCTTGAGCAGCACCATCCGCGCGTCCGGCGCCCCATCCGCATCGACGGTCGCAAGAGTCATCGCCTCCGCCAGCGGCACCGTCCGCTCGGCGTCCGCGAACCAGGACTCGAACTGCGCAGTCGGATCCGGCGCCACCAGCTCGGGCTCGAGGGGCGGGCTGTCCGGGCGGCGTGGGCTCATTCGGAATTTCGGTCCAACCGGGCTGAGAGGATGGCGGGCGTGCCGGTCGGCGCGTCTCCGTACGCAAGGATCGCAACCGAGGGAGAAGGTGGGCAATGAGCGCCCTTATGCACAAGGTTGGAGGGTTCGCCGCGCGGAGAGCGCGTTGGGTGGTCGCCGCGTGGATCTTGATCGCGATCGCGCTTGTGGTGATCGCGAATTCGGCCGGCCGTCCGGAGAACGACAACGTGACGCTCCCCGGAACCGGCTCCCAGTCCGCCACGGACCTGCTCGACAAGTACCTGCCGGAGCAGGCCAACGGCAGCGTCCCGATCGTCCTCGAGTCGAACACCTCCCTCGCGCAGGGACAGAACAAGCAGGCGGTGGACAACACCGTCAAGTCCCTCTCGCAGAACCAGTACGTGCAGTCGGTGATCAGCCCGTTCAGCGAACAGGGGCAGAACAACATCACCCAGGACGGCACGATCGCCTACATCGCGGTCGCCCTGAAGGTCTCCTCGGGGGACCTCGACGACGACGAGGCGAACAGCGTCCTCGACGCGGCACAGCCCGCGCGCGCCGCCGGGATCAAGGTCTCAGCGGGCGGCTACCTGGGCCAGCAGCTCTCCAGTCCCAGCACCGGCCTGAGCGAGATCATCGGCGTGCTCGGCGCCCTGATCATCCTCTTGTTCGCCTTCCGCACCTTCGTCGCCGCGCCGCTGCCGGTGACCACCGCGATCGTCGCCCTGGCCTGTGGCCTGGCGATCGTCGGGCTCTCCGGACACGTGATCGACGTTCCCTCGATCGCACCAACCCTGGGGATCATGCTCGGGCTCGCGGTTGGGACCGATTACTCGCTGTTCATCATCAGTCGCCACCTTCGCTTCTTGGAGGAGGGGGTCGAGCCGGACGAATCGATCGCCCGCTCCGTCGGCACCTCGGGCTCCGCCGTGGTCTTCGCGGGATGCACGGTGATCATCGCCCTGCTCTGCCTCTACTTCAGCGGCATCCCCCTGGTCCGCTCGCTCGGCTACACGACGGCGATGGTGGTCGCGACGGCTGTCCTCGCGGCCATCACCCTGCTGCCTGCGATCCTCGGCCTGCTCGGCAGGCGGATCCTGAAGGCGCGATTTCGCTTCGGCGAACGCAAGCTCGACGACGATCATCCCGGCGGCTGGTTCAGATGGGCCGGCGCGATCCGGAATCACCCCCTGGTCGCCGCCCTCGTCGGGATCGTCTTCCTCGGCCTGATCGCGATCCCCGCGCTCGACATGCGACTGGGCGCGGAGGACTTCGGCCAGCTGCCGAAGGACACCACCGATCGCCAGGCCTACGACGCTCTCACCAAAGGCTTCGGGGCGGGCACCAACGGCCCGCTCCTGATCGCGGTCAAGAACGACGGGAAGCCGTTCGCCTCTGATCCCAACCAGGTCTCCAGCATCCAGCAGCAGCAGGCGGCGCTGCAGCAGCAGGTAGAGGCACAAGGTGGCACTCCCACTGCGCAGCAGCAGGCTCAGGAGCAGCAGCTCGACGAGCAGCTCCAGATCGCGGAGACACCGTCCGGCGACCCGCGGCTGGTCAACCTCGAGCAGGAGATCTCCAAGCAGAACAACGTCCAATCGGTGAGTCCCGCCCAGACCGACAAGAGCGGAAACGCGGCAGTCTTCTCGACCACCCCGAAGACGTCACCGTCGGCGTACGCGACGCAGGACCTGGTCAACCACCTGCGAGACAAGACCATCCCTGAGACGACGCAGGGGACCGGGCTGACGGCCTACGTCGGCGGAACCACCGCCAGCTACATCGACCTGGCGACGAAGATCAGCGACAAGCTCTTCCTCGTGATCGGGATCGTCGTGTTGCTCAGCTTCCTCCTGCTGACGCTGGCCTTCCGTACGGTGCTCATACCCCTGATCTCCGCATTGATCAATCTGCTCGCCGTCGGGGCGTCATACGGAGTCCTGACCGCCGTCTTCGAGAAGGGGTTCGCGCTGTCCTTGATCGGCGTGGACCACGAGATGCCCGTGGTCAGCTACGTCCCGCTGATGATGTTTGCGATCCTCTTCGGCCTCTCGATGGACTATCAGGTGTTCCTGGTCTCCCGGATCACCGAGCGCCATCAGGGCGGCGTGGACAACAGCGAGGCGGTGCGAGCCGGGCTGGTGAACGCCGGGCGGGTGATCGCCGCCGCCGCGACGATCATGTTCCTCGTCTTCTTCAGCTTCGTGCTCAACGGCGACCCGGTCGTCAAGCAGTTCGGCGTCGGGCTCGCGGTCTCTGTGGCGATCGACGCAATCGTCGTACTCCTGATCATGCCCGGGATCCTGGAGCTGACCGGAGAGCGGAACTGGTTCATGCCGCGCTGGCTCGACCGGACGCTGCCCGACCTGAAGGTCGAGGGCGACCCCGAGCTGGAGACCGAGACGCCCGCGACGCACGCCACCGCCTGAGCGCTCGCCTCCAAGCCGGCCGCGCGTATCATCCTCGGCCCCCGGGCGCGTAGCTCAGCGGGAGAGCGCTCCCCTCACACGGGAGAGGTCGTTGGTTCGATCCCAACCGCGCCCATCTCGCGCCGCCCGCGGGCCTCACACCTATTGCGCGTTGTGCCCAACTTGGGCGCACCGCAAAGGCGCTGTAACTTGGCTTCCGTGGAATCGGGTTCGCCAGCCCGGAGGTTGCCGCCCGCGGACCGTCGCAATCAGTTGATCGACTCGGCGCTCACCGTCGCCGCGCGCGACGGCCACGACCGTCTCTCCTTCGAGGCCGTGGCCAAGCAGGCCGGCGTGACGCGCAACCTGGTCTACCACTACTTCCCGGGCGGTCCTCAGGAGCTTCTCGAGGCCGCGGTCCATCGTGCCGGCCAGGTCCTCTCGAGCGGCTGGGTGACCGACCTGGACGTTCCCCTGCCGGAACGGCTGGCGGCGAACCTCAACCGGATGATGGACCACGCCTCAGAGCCCACCGATGCCTGGCTGCTCTACCGGCAGAGCCGCGGCATCGTCGACCCGAGGCTGCTGGAGATCGCCGCGGGATACCGGGAGCGGGTGATCTCCATGATCGCCCTCAACCAGCTCGGCAACTCGAAGCCGCCGCCGATCGTGCGCACCGCGATCGATGGCCTGCTCTCCTACGTCGAGACGGTCATCGAGACCGCGCTCGCCGAGGGCGTCGATCGAGAGCGGGTGGTGGCCATGGTGGCTCCGGCGCTCAGCGCGACGATCGACGCGGCGGTCGGCGCGGCGGCCGAGAGCCGGATCAGCAGCTGAGCGTCCCCATCTGCGCGTCTTGGCCAACGAGCGCAACGGGCGGCGGGCTGTAACCGTAGGGTCGGTCGGATGACCGAAGACCATGAACTGGTTCAGCGACTTCGCGACGGCGACGAGAGCGCGTTCGTCGAGCTCATCGACCGCTACGGCGCGATGATGCTGCGCGTCGCCCAGATGTACGTCCGCGACCGGGCGACCGCCGAGGAGGTCGTCTCCGAGACCTGGGAGGCGGTGATCAAGGGCATCGACCGCTTCGAAGAGCGCTCGAGCCTCAAGACCTGGATCTTCCGGATCCTCACCAACCGGGCGAAGACCCGAGGACAGCGGGACGGGCGCATGGTGCCCTTTTCCGCCCTCGCCGGCGCGGACTTCGACTCGGACGAGCCGGCGGTCGACGCCGATCGCTTCCTCGGCCCCGACTCCCCCACCCCGGGCGCCTGGGCCACGCCGCCGGTGGCGTGGCCCGAGGAGCGGCTGCTCGAGAAGGAGACCCTCGACGTGATCGAGATGACGATCGCTCAGCTCCCAGAGGCCCAGCGGCAGGTGATCCTCCTGCGCGACGTCGATGGATGGACCCCCATGGAGGTCGCTGACGTCCTCGGCATCACGGACGGCAACCAGCGCGTGCTTCTCCATCGGGCGCGCTCGAAGGTACGCGCCGCGCTCGAGCGGTATCTGGATCCCGAGCTCGGGGAGGCCTCGTGAAGCTCTTCACCAGGGAACTGCCGTGCCGGCAGCTCGTCGAGCTCGTCACGGCGTACCTCGACGGCAGCCTCTCCCGGCGCGACCGTCGCCGCTTCGAGGCACACATCAGCGGCTGCGAGAACTGCACGACCTACGTCGCACAGATGCGGGAGACGATTGCCGCGACCGGCCGCCTGACCGAGGCCGACCTGGATCCGCACATGCGCGGGGAGCTCCTCGCCGCCTTCCGCGGGTGGAACCAGGAGCGCCCGGAGCGCTAGGCGCTCTCGGGAGCGAGCAGCGTCTCGATCAGGTCCATGTACTGGAGCAGCGTGCGAGTGCCGAGAAAGTCCTCCAGGACGCGCTCACGAGCGGCCTTCCCGACCTCGGCGGCGCGAGCCGGGTCGTCGATGAAGCCGTCCACCGCCTGGGCCACTGCGAGGAGGTCGGTCGGATCATCGATGAGAACGCCCGAAACGCCGTCCTCGATCTGATCCTGGATGCCGCCGACCCGGCTCGCCACCATCGGCCGCGACTTCCACATCGCCTCGGCGACGGTCAGCCCGAAACCCTCGGCGAGGCTCTTTTGGAGGACCACCGTCGAGCGCCTCTGGATCGCGTTCACCATCGCCGCGTTCTCCTCGATGTCGTCAGTCGGCAGGGAAATCAAGTGAACGCGCGACCGTTTCTCCGCCGGCAGCTCCCCGCGGCGAGCGGTGACCTCTTCGAGGACCTCGAGCCCCTCTGGGTCGTCGGACACTCCCGCGACTGACGGACCGGCGAGAACCAGATGCGCGGCCTCGGACTCGACGAACTCCGCAAAGGAGCGCTGCACCCCGACCGGATCCTTGAGCCGGTCCCAACGGGAGACCTGGCACACCACAGGCGCGTCCTCGGGAAGCGGGCCGTCCTGGGTCAGGTCGGCGGGGCGGGTGACGCGGGACTCTGTGCCGTCGAACCGCTGAAAGAGGGCGTGACCCGGATCCGCGGTGTCCTGGAGGCCGATCGCCGCGAGGATGCCCCCGACCGCCTCCGGGGAGAGCTCCTCGTTCTTCGGTGAGAACGCGTCGATCGACGGCGGGATGATCCAGATCCGGTTCTGGTCGAGTCCATCCCAGACGAACGGCTTGCGGGAGAAGATGTAGGCGTCGGCGTCCTCGATGTAGCGGCGCATGAAGTCCCACGCACCGCGCGCCAGCTCGCCGGGCCGGTCAACGCCGATGTGGCAGCGCCAGATCACCTTGACGTCGGCGGAAACGACATGGGGCAACAGGCCGGCCGGCTGCGGATCGTGAATGTCCACGATGTCTCCCGGCTGGACCAGCTGGACCAGCTCATCGGCCGCTTCGGCCAGGGCTGACTCGTACACCTCGCGCTCCTCCGGCCCCAGCGGCCCGCCGTCTCCCTCGGACTCATGGAGACGATTGTGGATCCGCTTCGTCACCCGGAAGAAGTCGGGGTTTCCCGAGATCGTCAACCACCGGACGTCGACGCCGGCGCCCCGCGCGTAGGCGAGCAGCGACTGCAGCAGCTCTGCGACCCCTCCTCCCCTCGCCGTCGAGTTGACGTTCCAGACGACCCTCCCTTTGAGGAGCCGCCGCGCCTCGTCGATCGCCTCGTCGACCTGCTTCCAGCCTTGGCCCAGCAGCGACTCGAATCGCTCCGGCGACAGCGAGGCGACCGGTACTTCTTGAAGGGCGGCCATCTCCACTGGACCCTAGTCTGCTCCGGGTGCTCGAGCTGCTGCCGCTGGCTCTCGGCTCCGCCGTCTATCCCACCCTGCTCGCGGTGGTGATCCTGATCCTCACCCAGCCGAACCCGCGCCGGCTCCTCGCCGCCTATCTCGCCGGCGCACTCCTCACCAGCCTCACCGTCGGCCTGATCGTCGTCAACGGCCTCAAGTCCGGCCATGTGCTGAACGGAAGCAGCGGCCGCAGCATCAATCCGGCCATCGATCTGGCCATCGGCCTCGTCCTGCTCGCGTTGTTCTACATGCTGCTCACCGGCCGCGACCGTCGTTTCGTCGAGGAGCGCCAGCGGAAGAAGGCCGAGCGCGCCACGAGGAACAAGGAACCCTGGTCCGATCGAGTCCTCTCCCGGCAGTCGATCGTCCTCACCTTCATCGTCGGGATGGCGCTCAACCTGCCGGGCGCCCTCTACCTCGTGGCGCTGAGCGAGATCGCGGCCGCGGATCAGGGGGCGATCACGGACGTCTTCCAACTCCTCCTCTACAACCTGATCATGTTCGCCTGGGCTGAGATCCCTCTGCTCGGTTACGGCTTCGCGCCGGAGAAGACCGAGGCGCTGATCCACCGCATCCATGCCTGGCTGGGCTCGCACACCCGCCGGATCGCCCTTGTGCTCTGCGGCGCGGCGGCGGCCTACCTGACGATCCATGGCATCGTGGGGTTGCTGAACTGATGCACGGCCCAGGCTCAAGGTCCAGAACGAACGGCCCGATAGCTCTTCAATGACCGCCGAAATCAGGCGAGAGCGGATCGTGGTCGAGACGGAGCGCTACCGGATCGTCGGCGACGTGACGCTTCCGGCCGAGGGGTTTCACAGCCGCCTCTCCGATCTCCTCAACCGGGAGGGCGTGCGCTTCATCCCACTCGTCGACGCGACGGTCACCGGCCGCGATGGCGAAGCACCCGAACAGCGGCCGTTCATCGCCGTGGCGCGGGACCACGTGCAGGTCGCCTACGAGGCGAGCGAGTAGCGCAAGTCAGTTCACGGACGGGTCCGCCGGCAACCGGGCCAGAAGCGCGAACTCGCCGCCCTTTCGCGCCAGCACCTCGGACCAGAGATCGCCGCCGCGGAACGGGTCGTCCGGGTGCGCATCCTCCACGATCCAGGCCTCCTGCTCGAGCTCGCCGTCCAGCTGCGCCGCGGCCCAGCCGGCATAGCCGACGTAGACACGGAGCCGGTTGACCTCGGGCGGATCGTCGAGGTCGACCATGCCGACGGAGCCCACGATCAGCTTCGTCGCCGCGCTCGGATCGAGGTGGTCCCCGACCGCGGTGACGGCGTTGGGCTGCACCGGGCCGCCGACGTGGATCAGGTGGTCCTCGCCGACCAGTTCGGCGAGCTCCGGCGAGGCGTCGCCGACCGTCGTCTCGGAGGGACGATTGAGGACCAGGCCGAAGGCGCCCTGCTCCGAGTGCTCGACCACCAAGATGACGGCCCGGTGGAAGTCGTCCGGCATGCTCGGCGAAGCAACGAGCAGCTTGCCGCTGAGGCTCTCGGTCACGCTTCTCACAATAGGCTGCGGCTATGGGGATCAAGCTGTACGGGACACCGCCCTCTCCCCCCTCGCACAGCGCCCGCCTGATGCTCGAGTACAAGAATCTCGACCACCGGGTGATCTGGCTGCTGCCGGGGATGTGGCCGGCCCTGCTGCGGATGCATGGGTTCCGCGGCGGCACCGT
>DASTAI010000051.1:0-2001 GCA_035712865.1 Solirubrobacterales bacterium | reverse complement strand
AGGCGCCGGCGGCGGTGCCTCGATCGGACGATCCCGCGACCCAGGCCAGGCAGCTCGCCGACTTTCTCCGCGCCCAGTCGCGGCCCCAGCCGAGCGCTCCGCAGCCCTGAGCCCCCGGCTAGGGCGTGGTCTTCGGGACCGGCGCGGTCGGCGTTCGCGTCGGCTTCGTGGCCGTCGGTGCCGGCGCGGTGGTGGTCGGAGCGGGAGCCGTGGTGGTCACGGCTGCTGTGGTCGGCGGATGAACCGCGGGCTCCGACTTCTCGCCGCAGCCCACCGCCACGACCGCCGCGACAGTCGCGGTTCCGAGCACGAGCGGCCGCAGCCGCCGCCTTCCCGCCAGAGTGTCGAGATTCACCGCGGGGACGGTAACGAAGCCCGGTCTCTCAGCGGAACTCGACCTCGACCAACGGGCTCCGCGCCACCCAGTCCTCGAGGTCTTGTGTGCCGCGACCCAGGTCCTCACGGATGCCGCGAATCACCTCCCGCCTCTCGGCCTCGTCCGTGATCGGGCGCGCCACGGCCGGCAGATCCGCCTGGACGCTCCCCTTGAGGTGAAAGGTGAACTCGGGGTCCCGCACCAGGTTCGCGTACCAGTCGCGCGTCCCCGGCGAGCCGCTGAGGAAGGTGCGGCCGTCATAGCGGTACCGCCAGATCTCGATCCGGCGCGGTTCGCCGCTGTTGCGGCCCGTGGTCGTGATGTCGATCGTCCGGTCGTTCTGGAGCGCCCGCTGGATCCGCTCGTCCACGGATCCAGCCTACGACTACGCGGCCTCTTGGTAGGCGGCCTCGTCCGGGATCTCCTCGGAATCCTGCGCGAACTGCTCGGCGGCCTTCTCCTCGGGCTCGATGACCAGAGCCGCGACGGCGATCGCGGCCACCACCAGCCCGGCGGCAACCCAGAAGGCGAGGTGATACCCGCTGGTCAGGGCCGAGGCGGTGGATTCTCCGGCGGCCTCGAGGCTGTCGCTTCGGGAGGTGGAGAGCGTCGCCAGAACCGCGAGGCCGAGCGCGCCTCCCACCTGCGCCGAGGTGTTCACCAGGCCCGAGGCCAGGCCGGCATCGGCCCTGGTCGCACCGGACATCGCGAGCGTCATCAGCGCCGGGAAGCAGATTCCTATACCGGTCCCGAGCAGGACGAGGACCGGCAGGACGTAGAGGAGATAGTTGCCATCAACCGGGGCGCGCGTGAAGTACGCCAGGCCGGCGGCCACCAGCGCGAGCCCGGGGAAGAGCAGCCGCCGCGCGCCGAACCGCATGATCAGCGGCTCGGAGTAGCGGCCCGTGAGCGTGCCCATGATGATCGTCACCGGCAGGAAGGCGAGCCCGATCTGGAGCGCGTCGTAGCCCTGTACGAGCTGGAGGTAGAGCGAGCCCATGAAGAACACCCCGAACATCCCCGCGACCGTCAGCACCTGGACGAGGTTCGCGCCGGTCACGTTGCGCGAGCGGAAGATCCGCAGCGGGATCAGGGGGTTCTCCGTAGTGGCCTCCCGGGCGATGAACAGCCCGAGAAGCGCAAGAGACCCTGCCCCGAGCCCCAGGGTCAGAGGTGCCCCCCAGCCGTCCTTCGCCGCCGGCTCGACGATCGTGTAGACGCCGAGCATGAGGGAGGCGGTGATCAGGACGGCGCCGAGCGCATCGGCGCCCTGCCCGAAGCCGATGCCCTCGTCCTTCTCGAGCAGGCGACGCGCGTAGATCGCGGTGAAGAGCCCGATCGGCGCATTGATGAAGATGATCCAGTGCCAGCTGATCGTCTGGGTGACGACGCCGCCGACCAGCAGTCCGACCGCGCCACCCGCCGAGGCGACGAACGCGTAGATGCCGACCGCCTTGGCCTGCTCCCGCGGCTCGGGGAACATCGTCACGATCATGCCGAGGACGACGGCCGAGGTCATCGCGCCGCCGATGCCCTGCAGGAGGCGCGCCCCAATCAGCATCGCCTCGCTCTGGGAGAGGCCGCAGAGCACCGAGGCGACGACGAAGACGCCCAGCCCGTAGAGA
>DASTAI010000050.1:0-11754 GCA_035712865.1 Solirubrobacterales bacterium | reverse complement strand
CACGCCATACGCGAGCCGAATCGCGGCATTTCCGAGGCTGAGAGCTCGTCCTGACAAGTCGGGAGATCCTAGGCCCGCCGAATTGCTCGAGTCCTTTCTGGTCGTGAAACAATTCCGGCGTGGCGGATCCAGGTCCCAGCTCCGCCGAACTCGAGGAGCGGATAGCCGACGTTGCCGATGCTCTCGACAGGTTGATCGGCGTCGTCTCGAAGCTTGATGACGAGACCTCGGACACGGCTGCCGCTGCGTTCGACAGCGACGTTCCGCGCGTCGCCGGGCACAAGGCAACCGCGGAGGAGCTGAAGAGTCTGAGCAGCACCCTGGCTGCCTGGCGGAAGGAGTGGGGCGCCGGGAACGCCGGCTAGGCGGCAACGGGCGGGCGAGCGCCGGCTACGGGGTGGCGCTGGAGTTCGAGTCCTGGGCGTGCGCGGGGCGGTCGCCGAGCGTGACCGTGAGGTCCTTCTGCTGACCGTCTCGCCAGACCGTCAGAGTCAGGTCGTCTCCCGGCTTCTTCGCGTTCACGGCGGAGATCACCTCGTCCATGCCGGTGATCTGCTTACCGTCGACCTTGGTGATGATGTCGCCCCCGATCGGAACGGTCTGGCCACCGATCGTCGCCTGGCCGGTCGCGCCCTTGACGCCGGCGTCATCTGCCGGTCCGCCGCTCAGGACCTGCTCCACCAGCACGCCCTGCTGGACAGGGAGGTTCAGGGCCTGGGCGACACTCGGGGTGATGTCCCCGCCGCTGATTCCGAGGTAGGCGCGCTGGACCTCGCCGCCGTTCTCCAGCTGGGAGACGACGTCGGCCGCGGTCTTGATCGGGACGGCGAAGCCGACCCCCTCGTTGCCACCGCTCTGGCTCTCGATCTGAGAGTTGATGCCGATCACCTGACCGTTGCCGTCGATCAGCGGACCGCCCGAGTTGCCGGGGTTGATCGCGGCGTCGGTCTGGATGACGTCGCTGATCGAGAAGCCGTTGGGCGCCTGGATCTGGCGCTGGAGGGCCGAGACGATTCCCGTCGTCACGGTGCGGTCGAGGCCGAACGGGTTGCCGATGGCCACCACCGGATCGCCCACCTGCACCTTCGTCGAGTCGCCGAGCGGCAGCGGGTTGACGCCCTCGGTGTTGTCGACCTTGAGCAGGGCGATGTCGGTCGACGCGTCCACCCCGACGATCTGGGCCTGTTGTGTGGCGCCGTCGCCGAGCTGGACGTCGACCCGCTTGGCGCCCTCGACCACGTGGGCGTTGGTGAGGATGTGACCGTCGTGGTCGATCAGGAAGCCCGAGCCCGTGGCGGTGCTCTGCTGACGCTGCGGGAAGCCGAACACCGACTGGGTCTGCTGCACGATCTGCGAGCTGATGAAGGCCACACCCTCGGCGTCGCGCTGGTAGATGTCGTGGACCGTGAGCCCCTTGCTCGACGAGTCGCTCGCGGGCTTGGCGAGGGCTGCGGGCGCGACGACCCCCTGGGACGAGCCGTCGCTCGTGTCGACGACCCCGGCCTGGATCAGGATCAGACCGAAGACAAGGACAACGAGTCCGCCGGCGACGGCGGACCCGAAGGACGTGGAGAGGAATCTCTTGACGCGCCGCACCGGAGGCAGTGTGCGTGCGGGCGCTTAATCGTCTCTAAGCCGCGATTACCGGTTCCCTAAGAGGGCTGACTGCTGCGATGCAACCGCCGTACCGGTGAGGGCAATGAATATCGCCACCAAGCCGAGTACGTGGGACCGCAGGAACTCTCGTGCTTCCTTGCTGGTCATTGCGTCTCCTCCGTCTGGAGGTCCCACGTTCCCCGCCTGATCGTCGGGGCCTCTTGAGGCCCTTCATGCGATCAGGGGGCGTTCTCGCAGTCAAGTGCGGCTGTCAGAAACGACTAGAGGAAGTGCTCGCGGGTGGATTCCTCGTCCGCGGTGAGCTCGCGCATCTTCGCCGCGGGATCCTTCGCCCTCATCAGGGCCTCACCGATCAGAACCGCGTCCACGCCGACGTTGTCGAGCTCCTGCAGGGTGGCCTGGTCGGAGATGCCGCTCTCGGAGACCACGGTCTTGCCGGCCGGGACATCGGTGATCAGCTCGAAGGTGGTATTCACGTCGACGCTCATGTCGTCGAGATTCCGGTTGTTGATCCCGATCACATCCGCGTCGATCCGCAGGGCGGCTTCGAGCTCGGACTCGTTGTGGACCTCAACGAGGCAATCGAGATCGAGACCCCTCGCCTCCTCGTGGAGATCGCCGAGCACGTTTCGATCGAGCGCGGCGACGATCAGCAGAATCGCGTCCGCGCCCACGACCGCGGCCTCGTAGAGCTGGTAGCGGTCGACGATGAAGTCCTTCTGCAGGATCGGCAGCTCGACGGCTCGACGGGCCTCCTGAAGATCGTCCAGCGAGCCGCCGAAGTGGGGCTCGTCGGTGAGCACCGAGATGGCTGCGGCACCACCGTCCTCGTAGGCTCGCGCGAGCTCAGCCGGGTCGCCATCCCGTATCTGGCCGGCGCTTGGGGAGCGGCGTTTGAACTCGGCGATCACCGACAGACCGGGCCTGGTGAGCGCCTCGCCGAACGGCCGCTGCTCCGGGCGCTCGTCCAGACGGCCCTCCAGGTCCTCCAGCGGAACCTGAGCCCGCCGCCGCTGCACGCCTGCCTGCGCGGCTCCGACCAACTCTTCGATCATTCCCATCTCTCGCTGGGACCTTAGCTAGCCCCGGACAGCTCGCGGGTGCGGGCGACCAGCCGCTCGAGCACATCGCGGGCCGCGCCCGAGTCCACCGCCTCGGTCGCCTTGGCGACGCCCAGGGCGAGCTCCGAGGCGCCGCCCGCGACGTAGACTGCGGCGCCCGCGTTCAGGAGTGAGACATCGCGGGCGGGACCCGGGTCGCCGTCGAACACGGATCTCACGACGGCGGCGTTGTCGGCCGGCTCTCCCCCGGGGATCGCCTCGAGCGGCGCCGGCTCGAAACCGAGATCGTTGGGCTCGACGAACCATTCCTCCGTCCCGCCGTCGGCGACTTCGATCACCCGCGTGCGAGAGGCGAGGCTGAGCTCATCGATGCCGTCATCGGCCGAGACGACCAGCGCCCGGGCGCAGCCGAGCTGGAGGAGGGCGTCGGCGATGATCTCCTGGTAGGCGCGATCGGAGACGCCGAGCAGATGTGCGGCCGCTCCGGCGGGGTTGGTCAGGGGGCCGAGGAAGTTGAAGATCGTCCTGACGGCAAGCTCCTTGCGAACCGGGACGACGTGGGACATCGCCTGGTGATGCTTCGGCGCGAACATGAAGCCGAAGCCGATCTCCTCGATGCAGGTGGCGACCTCGGCTGGGGAGAGCTCGATGTCCACCCCGAGGGCCTCGAGGACGTCCGCCGAGCCGGATCGGCTGGTCGCCGAGCGGTTGCCGTGCTTGGCCACCTTGCACCCCGCACCGGTCGCGATGAGCGCCGCGGTGGTCGAGATGTTGAAGGTCGTCGGGCCGCCTCCCGTTCCGGCTGTGTCCACCAGGCCGGGCTCGTCGATCTCCACGTGGGCGGCGAGTGACCGCATCGTGCGGGCGAGGCCGACAAGCTCGGACACGGTCTCGCCCTTGGCGCGCAGGGAGATGAGGAACGCGGCTGTCTGCACGTCGCTGGCGCGCCCCTCCATGATCTCCGTCAGGGCGGCCGAGGTGTGGTCCGCGGTCAGGTGCGTCCCCGCGCAGATCTCGTCGATGGCGCGCGTGAGGATGTCGTTGGGCATTCCGCAGTTCCTCTAGCCGGCGAGGAAGTTGGCGAGCAGCCGCTTGCCCTGCGGGGTGAGGACGGACTCGGGGTGGAACTGGACACCCTCCGCCGGAAGGTCCCGGTGCCTGACACCCATGACCACGTCATCGTAGGTCGCCGTCACCTCGAGGTCGTCGGGCAGCTCCGGATCCGCGATCAGCGAGTGGTATCGGCCGGCGACCAGCGGATTCGAGAGCCCCTCGTAGATCGTCTTGCCGTCGTGCTTCACCTCGGCATCCTTGCCGTGGATGGGATCGCCGCGGACGACCTTGCCGCCGAACGCCTCGACCAGCGACTGGTGGCCGAGGCAGACGCCCAGGACCGGGGTGCCGGCCTCGGCGAAGGAGCGGACGGCTTCGACCGAGATGCCCGCCTCCTTCGGCGTGCACGGTCCCGGGGAGACCACCAGCCGGTCGGGCTTCAGGTCGCGGAGCTCGCCGACGGTCGCCTTGTCATTGCGAACCACACCTACCTCGGCCCCGAGCTCGCCGAGGTACTGGACGAGGTTGTAGGTGAAGGAGTCGTAGTTGTCGACGACGAGGACGCTCAAGGCACCATTCTGTTCGCCTTCCCGGCTCATGGCCACTCGGGCTGCTCGGCTGCAAGCTCGACGGCGCGGAAGACCGCCTTCGCCTTGTTGACCGACTCGTTGTACTCGTACGCGGGCACTGCGTCGGCGACGGTCCCACCGCCGGCCTGTACGTGGACGAGCCCGTCCTTGACGACCACGGTGCGGATATGGATGGCTGTATCGAGGTCGCCCGTGTAGGAGAGGTAGCCGATCGCGCCGCCGTAGGAGCCGCGCTTCTGCGGCTCGAGCTCGTCGATGATCTGCATCGCGCGAACCTTCGGGGCGCCGGAGAGCGTCCCCGCGGGCAGGACGGAGCGCAGCACGTCCATCGCGCTGATTCCGTCACGGAGCCGACCGGAGACCTGGCTGACGATGTGAAGCACGTGGGAATAGGTCTCGACGACCATCAGCTCGTCCACGTTGACCGATCCGTATTCGCACACCCGCCCCAGGTCGTTGCGGCCAAGGTCGACCAGCATCACGTGCTCCGCTCGCTCCTTCGGGTCCTGGAGCAACCGCTCCGCCTGGCGGCGGTCCTCCTCCTCGTCGCCCCCCCGCGGGTAGGTGCCCGCGATCGGCCTGGTCTCGACGCGTCGCCCGGTCACCTTCACGAGCGGCTCGGGTGAAGCGCCCGCGATCTCGAAGTCCCCGAAGTCGAGGAAGTACATGTAGGGAGATGGGTTGACGGTCCGGAGGCCGCGATAGATGGAAAAGGCCTCGACGGGCGTCTGGGCGCTGAAGCGCTGAGAGGGAACGACCTGGAAGGCGTCGCCGGCGTGGACGTATTCGATGATGCGGGAGACCGTCGCTTCGAACTGCTCCCGGCTCATGTTGGACTCGAATCTGACGTCGGCCGAGCCGGCGGGGGCCTCCACAGCCGGGACGGGCTCCCGCAGCCGCTCCCGCACCTCGGCGATCGTGTCCACCGCTCGCGAGTAGGCGTCATCGATCCCGCCGTCCTCGACGAAGGCATTGGCGATCAGGGTCACCTCGTGGCGCTGGTGGTCGAAGGTGACGAGCACGTCGGTGATCATCAGCGCCATGTCCGGAAGGCCGACCGGATCCGGGTTCGGCTCGCCGAGCGGTTCGACGGTTCGGACCAGGTCGTAGCCGAAGAACCCGACCGCGCCGCCGGCGAAGGGCGGCAGCTCGTCCGGCTCGGCGATCTCAAACCGGCCCAGATAGTCGGCGGCCGCCGCGTAGGGGTCGGGGGCATCCGCGACCCGGTCCGGGGCTGCCCCCGCGCCCGAATCCGGTGCGGACTCCCCGCCCCACTCGGAGAGCTTCCCGTCGCTCCACCGCAGGATCGACCGCGGACGGAAACCCAGGAACGACCAGCGACCGAGGCGACCCTGCTCGGCGGATTCGAGCAGGAAGGCGGGGCCGTCCCCCCGCAGCTTGAGGAAGGCGCTCACCGGCGTCTCCAGATCGTCGATGAAGCGGTAGCGAACCGGGACGACGTTCGCCGTCCGTGCCAACTCGCGGGCGCGGTTCGGCCCCGGCTCGAGGCCGGGAAGGTTGGTCGTAGCGTCGACGGCGCTCATCGCGACCGTCTCCGGCCGTTCAGGATCTGCAGCACCTCCGCCATGGAGACACCGCGGGAGAGCAGCAGCACCGCGAGGTGGTAGACGACGTCCGCCCCCTCCTCCGCGACGCGCTCCTCGGACTCGGAGTCGGCCGCCTTGACGACCTCGCCCGCTTCCTCGCGGACCTTGTCCCCGGCCAGGCCGGAGTCCTCGAGCACCTCAACGGTGTAGCTCCCGTCGGGACGGTTGCGCTGGCGGGACACCAGGGTTCGCTCCAGGGCCGCAAGGGCCTCGTACGGGAGGGGCGCGGGTTCACCGGGGACCGACGGAGCGTCGACCCCCGGGTCAGCCGTTCCCTCGAGGTCGCGGTAGAAGCAGGAGCGCTCGCCGGTATGGCAGGCGGGCCCGGCCGGGTCGACAAGCGCCACCAGCGCGTCGCCGTCGCAGTCGTAGCGGATCTGGCGAACCCGCTGAACGTTTCCGGAGGTCGCACCCTTGTGCCAGATCTCCCGGCGGCTGCGGCTGTAGAGGTGGATCTCCCGAGTCTCCAGCGTCAGCTGGAGGGCCTCCTCGTTCATGAAGGCGACGGTCAGCACCTCGCCGGAGCGGGCGTCCTGCATCACGCATGGAACCAGGCCCCGCTCGTCGAAGCGGACCTTCGCGGCATCTCTCGCCGTCTGGACGACCATCGGGCGATTGTACGAACCCCCTGCTGGTGCGCCCGAGAGCGCCGGTTCAGTCCTCCGTGTCCTCCTCGTCGCGGAAGTTCAGAACCGTCTCCACCTCGCCCTCATCGCCCTCGAGCTCCCTCGTCTCCTCCTGAAGCTCGACCTCCTCGGCGATCGCCGGGTCGACGTCCATGTCGACGTCGTCCTGAGCCTCGAGGTTCATGGCGATGCCTTCGTCCTGGAGCTGCATCGGACCGGGCTCACCCTCGGGGTGACGCTCGTCCTCGTCCGTCCATTCCTCGCGATCTCTTTGCTCGGCCATCTCGGCTCCTCTCTCGGGTTTTGGATCATGATCCGTGGCGGCCGACGGCGGCCTGTGAACGGCAAGTGAACTATTCGATACCGAGGCGGTCCAGAAGGGCCTCGTCCTTGCGCCAACGACGGCGCACCCGCACCCGAAGGTCGAGGAATACCTGGCTGCCCAGCTCGCGCTCGAGCTCCGTGCGGGCGGCGGTGCCGATCTCCTTGATCTTCCTGCCGCCGGCGCCGATCAGGATCGCCTTCTGCGAGTCGGTTTCGGCCCAGATCTGAGCGAGCACCTCGACGACCCCGTCGTCGCGATGCGCGACGTCCTCGACCTGCACCTCGACCGCATGCGGAAGCTCGTCCCGCGTTCGGCGCAGCACCTGCTCGCGGATCAGCTCCGCCAGCTGCACTTCGCTCGGCAGGTCCGACCGCTGCTCGGGCGGGAACAGGAACGGGCCCTCCGGCATCAACTCGACCAGCTTCCGGATCAGAGGCTCGAGCCCGCTTCCGGTGCGGGCGCTGACGGGAAAGATCTCGTCGACCACCTCCAGATCCGCGGTCTCGGCCAGCACCGCCGCGGTCTCGGCGTTGTTCAGGCGGTCGACCTTGTTGACCGCGCAGACCACCGGCGTGTCGCTGCTGGCCCCGAGCAGCGCGTGGGCGATGAACCGGTCGCCCGGTCCGACCCCCTGTTCAGCGTTGATGACGAAGAGGGTCGCGTCCGAGTCGGCGATCTCGCGCTCGACCCGCCGCTGCATCCGCTCGGTCAGCGCGTCGCGCGGTCGCTGCACCCCGGGCAGATCGGTGAGGACGAGCTGCCAGTCCGCGGCGGTGTCGGTGGCGACGCCGCGGATCGCTCGCCGCGTCGTCTGCGGGCGCTCGGAGACGATCGCCACTCGGGCCCCGACGATCGAGTTGACCAGGGTCGACTTGCCGACGTTCGGCCGCCCGGCGACCCCGACGAAGCCAGACTTGCTCACCCCAGGGAGTTCATCACCTTGGCCTGGAGTGCGAGCATCTCGCCGCTGTCGGTCTCGTGGTCGTAGCCGCAGAGATGGAGCGTCCCGTGGACCGCGGCTTCGGTGACGTCGGTCGCCTTCGCCGGGCAGATGAAGACGTCGCCGAGCTCGCGCGGCCCCTGGTCGTGCTGCTCATCGTCGATCGGGAAGGCGAGCACGTCCGTCGCCTCGTCCACGCCGCGCGCCGCGTAGTTGAGCGTCCGCATCCGCCCCTCCCCCACGATCTCGACCCCGATGTGGCCGTCGCTCACCCCCGCCGCGTGCAGGGCCGCCCCCACCGCTCGCCTGAGATCGCCCGGGACGTCGGAGAGGTCGATCTCAGCCGTCCCCGGAGTCGTCCGATTCGGAGCGGTTGCGGCTCTCCGCCTCGCCGTAGGCCGCGACGATCCGCTGCACGAGCTTGTGGCGGACGACGTCCTCGCCGCCGAAGCGGATGAAGTTGATGTCCTCGACCCCGGTGAGGATGTCGCCCACCTCGACCAGGCCGGAGCGGGAGCCCCGCTCGAGATCGATCTGGGTGATGTCGCCAGTGACCACGAACTTGGAGCCGAACCCGAGGCGCGTCAGGAACATCTTCATCTGCTCGGGGCTCGTGTTCTGTGCCTCATCGAGGATGACGAAGGAGTTGTTCAGGCTTCTGCCCCGCATGAACGCGAGAGGGGCGACCTCGATCGTGCCTCGCTCGAAGTATGAGTTGACCCGCTCTGGATCCAGCATGTCGTAGAGCGCATCGAACAGTGGACGCAGATACGGGTCCACCTTCGCCTGGATGTCGCCCGGCAGGAAGCCGAGTCGCTCTCCAGCCTCCACCGCGGGCCGGGTGAGGATCACGCGCTGGACGTCGCCACGCGAAAGGGCGGCGGCGGCCATCGCGACCGCGAGGAAGGTCTTGCCCGTGCCGGCGGGGCCGATTCCGAAGGTGATCGTGTGGCGGCGGATCGAGTCGACGTACTGCTTCTGGTTCACCGTCTTCGGGGCGATCCGCGTGTTGCGGTGCTGCCAGACGACGTCCTCGAGGATCTCGGCCGGGCTCTCGTGCTGGTCGAGCGCGCCTGTGACCGCCTCGATCGTGCCCGGGGCGATTTCGTGGCCCTGCTCGATCAGGTCGACGAGCTCGCCGACGACGGTCTCGGCGGTGCGGACGTCGCCGGCGTTGCCGTCTAGCGTGAGGACGTTGCCGCGCAGGAAGAGATCGACGTCGAGGTGGCCCTCGAGCGTCTTCAGGACCGCGTCCTCGGAACCCGCCAGCTCCGCAGCGACGGTGTTGTCGATGGTCAGCTGCCTACGAGCCAAGTGCCTCGCGCACCGCCTGGCTGACGCGCTTGCCGTCGGCGCGGCCGCTGACCTTCGGCATCAGCACCTTCATCACCGACCCCACGTCCTTCGGCTCGCTGGCGCCGGATTCATCGATCGCTCCGGAGACCAGCTCGGAGAGGTCTTCGTCGGAGAGCTGCTCCGGCAGGTAGCCCTCGATCAGCTCCGCCTCAGCCTCCTCCGCGTCGGCCTGCTCGGTCCGGTCTCCCTCGCGCAGGGCCTCGGCCGCGTCCAGCCGGCGCTTGCGCTCCCGCTGCAGCGCGGCGACCTCGTCTCCCTTGCCCTCCTTCTCCTCGGTCTGAAGGGCGTTGACGAGCATGCGGAGCTGGCCGACGCGCTCCCGCTCGCCGGCCTTCATCGCGGTCCTAACGTCCTCCTGCACCTGCTCGAGGATGCTCATGGCTTAAGCGTAGTCGGAGGGGTGGCCGCCCCGTTCGTGTCGAGACCAGCCGCCCGGAGCACCAGGGTGAGCGATGCCTCCGGCCCAGGCCAGGCCCGGCGCACCAGTTCGGTGTCGCCGCCGCGGACCACGACGCGGAGGGCCAGCCCGAGCAGGACCGCGTCGTCGAGCTGGCCGATGCCGGGCAGGAAGTCGGGGACGAGGTCGATCGGGAGGGCGAGATAGCCGAGCACTCCAAAGAGAAGGAGGCGGCGCGGGAGCGAGATCCGTTTGTCCCTGGCGAGACGCGAGACGAGCACCAGGCAGTCCGGGATGAATCCCGCCAGCGCGCGGGCGTCCTCGCGGCGCCCTGCGGCGATCAACGCGGCGACTCCGACGACGTACAGGCCGATGGCGATCAGGAGAACGCCCCAGGGCCAGAACGGAACATCCTCGGGGTTGAGTGCCGCAGTCACTCAGGCAGGTCGACGCGTTCGACGTCCCCGAGCGGCAGCTGCAGGAACCGCGTGCCCAGATCGCGGAACGAGTCGGGGTCTCCGGTGCAGATGAAGCGATAGGTCCCCTCCTCGTTGCCGGCCTTCGCGAGGCCGGCGCCCGCCAGAGCCCGTTCCGCGGTGGCGGCGATCGCGTGCCCCGCCGTCACGAGGCGCACCTCCCGCCCGAGGACGCGCTGGAGCATGGGCCGGACCAGCGGATAGTGCGTGCAGCCGAGGATCACCGTGTCCACCTCCGCCCGCTTGAGAGGCTCGCAGTAGGAGCGCACCATCTCGACGACGCTCTCGGAGAAGGGAAAGCCGCGCTGGATGACGGCGGCCAGATCCGGGGCCTCGACCTCGGTCACGGTCAACGCCCGCTGCTGCACCGCCAGCGCCTTCAGGTAGGCGCCGCTCCTGACCGTCGCCGGCGTCGCCAGGACGCCCACGTTGCCGTTGTCGGTCAGAGCCGCCGCGATCTCGGCCTCGGGCTCGATCACCGCCACGACCTCGATCCCTGCCTCAGCAGCGATCTCTCGCGCCGTCTGCTGGCCCGCGGATGCGGCCGAGTTGCAGGCGATGACCAGCAACTTCGCCCCGCGCTCGAGCAGGTAGCGGCTCACCTGCTGCACGTGGCCGCGCAGCTCCTCGGGCGCCCGCGCGCCGTACGGGAAGCGGGCGTCGTCACCGAGGTAGACGTAGTCCTCCTCGGGCAACGAGACCAGGCATTCGTGGAGCACCGTGAGGCCGCCGACCCCGGAGTCGAACATCGCGATCGGCAGCTCCGGGCTGAGCTGATTCTCCATCAGCCGGCCGTCTCCCTCAGCAGCAGTGCCCCCCACTCGTGCTCGGTGACTCTCTGCGCCTCTCCGAGCCCGACGGCAGCAAAGGCGTCCGCCACCTCGTCGAGCTCGCTCTCGAGCATCCCCGAGCAGACCAGCATCGACGGCCGGGGCGTGGCGGACGCCAGGTGCCGGGCGCAATCCCGGAGCAGATTCGCGGTCAGGTTGGCGACCACGGTCGGCGCGACCGGCGGTGGCTGCTCACGGATGTCGATTCGCTCGAGGGTCAGATCGACGCCGTTCATCGCGGCATTCGCTTGAGCCGTCTCGAGCGACGCCTCCTCGCGGTCGCAGCCCCGCACCGGGTCCCAACCCAGCTTTGCGGCGGCGATCGCCAGCACCCCGGAGCCTGTACCCCAGTCCGCGATGGGGCCGTTCGCATCTCCGGCCTCCTCGAGCGCGATCAGCAGGGCGAGGCAGAGCCGAGTCGTCGGGTGACCGCCGGTCCCGAAGGCGCGACCGGGGTCCACGACGACGTCGATGAGGCCGTCCTCCGGATCCCACCAGGACGGCCTGACTCCGAGCCTCCCGGCCACCTCGATCGGCCGGTGGAAGTCCGCCCAGCGATCCGCCCAGTCGTCTGGAATCGAGGTCGTCGTCACGTCGACCAGGGCACCCCCGGCGGCCGCCTGCAGCTCACCCAGCTCGGGGACCTCGCCCGGGGGGCCATAGATCGCGAACTCGACCCAGCCCGGGCCGCGCTCCTCCTCCAGCCCGTTGGGAGCAAGCTCGAGGAGGTTGGCCATCACAAGCTCTGCGTAGTCCGGCTCGCAGCGGACCGCGAGACGGATCATCTACGAGGAGACGGCTGCCGCTCGAGCGCGTCGGCCAGGCGCTCCGCCGCCTCCTGCTGGTCGGGATCGAGGTCCGTGGGCACCACGAGCT
>DASTAI010000049.1:0-3194 GCA_035712865.1 Solirubrobacterales bacterium | reverse complement strand
CCCCGATACCGAGGGCTATGTCGAGCGGGATGGCATGCGGCTCTTCTACGAGGTCTATGGCGAGGGCGAGGAAACCCTCTTCCTGATGCCAACCTGGTCGCTGGTCCACTCCCGCCACTGGAAGATGCAGATCGCGTACTTCGCGCGCCATTTCCGGGTGCTGACGATGGACGGGCTCGGTAACGGCCGCTCCGATCGCTGCCGCGACCCGCAACGCTATGGAGCCGAGGAGTTCGCCCGCGACTGCCTGGCCGTGATGGATGCGAGCGCGACCGAGCGCGCCGTCATGGCGAGCCTCTCGCGCGGCGCCCAGTACCAGCTGGAGCTGGCGCGCCTGGCCCCGGAGCGCGTCGCGGGCGCCGTCTTCATCGGCCCGCTCTTCCCCTACACCGCCTCACACTGGTCGGTCCTCCTCCGGGCCTCTCAGCGCATGCAGCGTTGGCTCGGGAGGATGGATCCTGTCTGGTGGGGGAACATGAATCCGATCCATTGGCGCCGGGACTATCCCGAGTTCGCCGACTGGTTCATCTCGCGCTGCTTCTCGGAGCCACATTCGACCAAGGGGATCGAGGACGGAGTGGGCTGGGCGCTGGACACCGACCCCGAGACGCTCAGCGCCACGGCGTACGGCCACATCCACAAGGAGCGACGCGCTCTTCGCGATCTCGCCCGGGGCCTCGACTGCCCGGTGCTGGTGATTCACGGCACCGACGATCGGATCACGCCGTTCCGGGACGGTCGCGCGCTCGCCCGCCTCGGCGAGGGTCAGGTCGAGGTCGTCGAGGGCGCCGGCCACATGCCCCACGCCCGCAAGCCCGTCCAGGTCAACCTGGCGCTCCGCGACTTCTCCGAGGACGCCTTCGGGCGAAGGCGGACGCCGCGCGACCCCACCGTGCACCGGCCGGACGGTCGACCACGCGCCCTCTACATCTCCTCCCCGATCGGGCTCGGCCACGCGCAACGCGACGTCGCGATCGCCCGCGAGCTGCGCCGGCTCGAGCCGGACCTCGAGATCGACTGGCTCGCCCAGGATCCAGTTACCCGCGTGCTCGAGGGTGAGGGTGAGCGCATCCACCCGGCCAGTGCCCATCTCGCCAACGAGTCGAAGCACATCGAATCGGAGTCGGCGGAGCACGACCTGCACTGCTTCCAGGCGCTGCGGCGCATGGACGAGATCCTGGCGGCCAACTTCATGCTCTTCCACGACGTGGTGCGCGACGAGCGCTACGACCTCTGGATCGGGGACGAGGCGTGGGAGCTCGACTACTACCTGCACGAGAACCCGCGCGAGAAGCGGGTCCCCTTCGCCTGGCTGACCGACTTCGTCGGCTTCCTCCCGATGGACGACGGCGGCGAGCGAGAGAGCTTCCTGACCGCCGACTACAACGCCGACATGGTCGACCACATCGCCCACCATCCGGAGGTGCGCGATATGGCGCTCTTCGTGGGTAATCCCGGCGACATCGTCGACGATCGACTCGGGCCGCAGCTGCCGATGATCCGCGACTGGACGGAGCGCAACTTCGACTTCACGGGCTACGTGACCGGCTTCGATCCCGCCGAGCTCGGGGATCGCGGCAAGCTCCGCGACGAGCTGGGCTACGACGATGACGAACGGGTCTGCATCGTCACGGTCGGCGGCTCGGGCGTGGGCGCTGACCTATTGCGGCGGGTGATCGCCTCCTTCCCGGCGGCCAAGCAGCGCGTCCCGGACCTGCGCATGATCGTCGTGGCGGGGCCGCGAATCGACGCCGCCTCATTGCCGTCTCACGACGGGCTCGAGGTGGTGCCATACGTCCACAACCTCTACCGCCACCTTGCGGCGTGCGACCTGGCGGTGGTGCAGGGCGGCCTGACGACCTCGATGGAGCTGACCGCGCAGAAGCGGCCGTTCATCTACTTCCCCCTGCGCCATCACTTCGAGCAGAACTTTCACGTCCGGCACCGGCTCGAGCAGTACGGCGCCGGCCGCCGCATGGACTTCGACCACTCCTCACCGGAGCTGATCGCAGAAGCGATCGCGGACGAGATCGGGCGCGAGGTCCACTACCGCGACGTCGAGAGCGACGGTGCCGCTCGCGCGGCGCGGCACCTGTCGCAGCTCCTCTAGTCGGGCTGAGTGCTGAGCAGGCGCCGGGGTAGGGCTAACCGCGGCCGACCGTAGACTGCTCTGCATGAGAGAGAAGAACCCGGTCACCCACGACGAGAAGCTCGCCTACCTGCGCGAGCTCCGGGACGAGGCCCACCACGCCGGCTCGGAGGAGGCGGTCGAGAAGCAGCACGAGAAGGGCAAGCTCACCGCCCGTGAGCGGATCGACAAGCTCCTGGACCCGGGCTCATTCGAGGAGCTCGACACCTTCGTCCGGCACCGCACCCACGACTTCGACATGGACAAGCGCCGCCCCTACGGCGACGCGGTGGTGACGGGATACGGGACGATCGACGGCCGCACCGTCTTCGTCTTCTCCCAGGACTTCACCGTCTTCGGCGGCTCCCTCGGAGAGGTCATGGCGGAGAAGATGGTGAAGGTCATGGACCTGGCCGCCAAGGTCGGGGCGCCCGTGATCGGCATCAATGACTCGGGCGGGGCCCGAATCCAGGAGGGCGTCGTCTCGCTCGGCGCCTACGGCGACGTCTTCGTCCGCAACGTCCAGTGCTCCGGAGTGATCCCGCAGATCAGCCTGATCATGGGCCCGTGCGCCGGCGGCGCCGTCTACTCGCCCGCCATGACCGACTTCATCTTCATGGTCAAGGAGACCTCGCACATGTTCATCACCGGCCCCGAGGTGATCAAGACCGTCACCGGCGAGGAGGTCGAGTTCGAGGAGCTCGGCGGTGCCATGACCCACAACAGCAAGTCGGGGGTCGCCCACTTCGCCGCGGACGACGAGGAACAGTGCCTGGAGGACGCCCGCTACCTGATGAGCTTCCTTCCGCTCAACAACCTCGAGCTGCCGCCCCGGGTTGACCCCACCGACGATCCGGACCGCGAGGACCCCGAGCTCGACACGCTCGTGCCCGACGACCCGCAGAAGCCCTACGACATGCGCGAGGTGATCTCGCGCATCGTCGACGACGGCGACTTCTTCGAGGTGCACGAGCACTTCGCCAAGAACATCGTCTGCGGCTACGGGCGCCTGAACGGCTACAGCGTGGGGATCGTCGGCAACCAGCCGAAGTCGATGGCCGGCGTG
>DASTAI010000048.1:0-2670 GCA_035712865.1 Solirubrobacterales bacterium | reverse complement strand
CGTCGATCCGAACACCGACTGGCTGGTCTTCATCGCCACCTTCGCTTCCGTGGTCCTGACCTTCCTGGCCGGCGCGGAGGTCGACCCGGGTGACTTCCGAGACAGGTGGAGGGCTTCGGTCTCGATCGGGCTGGTCTCGTTCGCCGGGCCCTTCGTAGTCGCCGGCCTGGTCGCCTACGGGCCGCTCGGTTGGGACACGAAGGCGGCACTGATAGCGGGGACCGCGCTCTCGACCACCTCGCTGGCGGTCGTCTACGCGGTCCTTGTGGAAACGGGGCTGAACTCGACGAGCATCGGCAAGCTGATCATGAGCGCCTGCTTCGTCACCGACATGGCGACCGCGATCGCGCTCACGGCGATCTTCATCAAGCCGAACGCCTGGTTCCCCGTCTTCCTGGTCGTCTCGGTCGCATTGATCGTCGTCCTGCCGAAGACCCCCCCTGGTTCTTCGGGCGCTACGGCGACCGGGTGATCGAGCCGGAGATCAAGCTGGTCTTCCTCTGCCTCTTCATCCTCATGGTTCTGGCCGATGCCGCCCACGGCCACGCCGTCCTGCCCGCCTTCGTTCTCGGCCTGGTGATGGCCAAGCTCTACCAGCAGCACAAGCTGGAGCAGGAGCGGCTCCGCGTTGTCGCCTTTGCCTTCCTCACCCCCTTCTTCTTCCTGCGGGGCGGGCTCAACGTCTCGCTCGGTGCGGTCTTCGCCAATCTGGGACTCCTTGCCGTGCTCTTCGCGGCGAAGATGGTGCCCAAGATCGGCTTGGTCCTGCCGCTGGCGCGGCGCCTCGTTCCCGAACACGCCGCGTTCGCGACGCTGCTGATGAGCACGGGCCTGACCTTCGGGACGATCTCCTCGCTCTACGGACTGCAGGCCGGGATCATCGACAAGACGCAGTTCTCTCTGCTGATCACGGTCGTCGTCCTCTCGGCGATCGTGCCGACCGCGATCGCCCAGCGCTGGTTCTCACCTGACATCGATCGGGAACGCCTCGCCGACGTCACGGAGCCGATGCCACGGGAGAGGGCCCCTGCCGCCGAGCCCGTGCCAGCGGGAGAGCACCTGTGACCCGCGCTGGAGGGATCGTCGGTCCGCTCAGCCTCCGCCGTAGGCGACGACGAAGTCGGTGATGACTCCCGCCGCAAAGCCGGCAGACAGCATCAGCAAGCCGAGCTCGCGATGCCCATAGCGACGCATCCCGTGCCAGATCTCCCCGATGACGTAGAGGATCGCCCCGCCGGCCACCGCGTAGAAGATGAGCTCCAGCGGCTCCGAGGTGACGTTGTAGCCGATCATCGCACCCACGAAGGTTGGGCCACCGCCGATCAGGCCGACCACGGCGATCCAGCCCCAGGAAGGCCTGATGTCTCCAAGTGGGCCGACGATCCCGAAACCCTCGGTCGCGTTGTGGAGTGCGAAGCCGATGATGAGGACGGTCGCCAGTCCGATCTCGCCCGTTCCGGCCGACACGCCTATCGCCAGGCCCTCAGCGAAGTTGTGCAGGCCGATCGCGGTGGCGATGATGAGGCTCGTCTGCAGGGCGCGAGCTCGAGCGGGGTCCGCTTCGACCACCAGGCGCTCCTGATCGGCGGTGGCGAGTTCGGTTGCACCGCCCGCGATCGGTGGTGGAGGGGGGGCAGTCGACTGCATGCGGCGCTCCAAGATCCCCAGCCCGGCGCTGCCGAGGGTGAACCCCCCGATCAGCAGCAGCGCCAAGGCGAGGGCGTGTCCGAAGCTGGCGGTGCCGTCGTGGAACTCGGTCACGGCGTCCTCGGCGATCTCGAAGCCGTGAGAGAGCACGTCGACGAGCAAGAAGACCAAGATGCCGACGGAAAACATCGCCAGCGCGACCCGAGCACGCGAGCTGAGCAGCTGCAGGCGCCCTATCGGCAGTCCGAGATAGATGGTGAAGCCGGCCAGTGCTCCCAGCAATGCCGTCTCAGCGAACGACAAGTCTCAACCTCCCGCACGCATTAGGGCGCCCTAATGGCATGCGGAGAAGCTATCAGGCGGTTTCGTCGTCTGCCGACTCCTGAGCGATCGACGGGTTGTACTCGAGGTCCTCCCAGTCGTTCCCGGTCTGGTCGTCGGCGGGCAGTTAGCGCCTGGGAAGACGCTTCCAGACCTCGCTGAGGAGGCGAGGTGGAAGCAGGGTCGTGACGGACATCCCCACCTCATTCCAGCTCGAATCGCGATCACCGGTTGCGGCTTTCTTCATCAGAACGACGAGTCGACGACCCTCGTGGCTGTCCAGGTTCCAAGGTCGGCCTCGCCGCTCCCGAACGATGCTTGCGAAATCGCGGCGCTCCTTCTCAGTGAGGTTCTCGTTCACGCGGTCACGTGAGTTGAACCAGAGGGACCTCCCGACTTCCCAGGCCGCAGCCCAGGGGATCGCTCTCCCACGTGTCCAGAGCTTGCTTAAGAAAGACACGCCTTCCTCTTCGGATCGCTCGTCACTCTTCCTTCCTACTCCGTGGTCTCCGCTTCATGTCCGGCCACCGAATCGTCCCTTTCACTCGGTACCCAGGCATCCAACAAGCCAATCGCTGAGGCAACGCGCTCAGCACCGACTTCGGTATCTGGCGAACCAGCGCTTTGGACGAGAAGCGGCGCTTTGCATGGAAAGCGGCGGTGGGTTCATTGGCCCTCAATGCCTCGCGACTTCCATCTCCG
>DASTAI010000047.1:0-3812 GCA_035712865.1 Solirubrobacterales bacterium | reverse complement strand
AGCCGGGTACCCCGGTGCACGCATAGCCGAGCGCGAGGTCGCGGCGTCCCCGGATCTCGTGGTACATCCACCGCCGTCCGTGGGGGCCCAGATTCACGTCGAAGTCCCGTTCCAGCTCCCGGATCTCCGCGGCGGCGGCGGGATCATCGGGGTAGAGCCGCCGCTCGGGCGGCGCCTCGGCGTCCGCCTCGTCGACGATGTCCGCCGATTCCGACAGCACCCGATCGCCGCAGACTAGGACGGGGACTGTCTTCCCGCCTCCCGCCCGGCGCACGGCGAGCCGGTGGATCAGCTGCAGGTGCGCCTGCTCTCGGTAGGGGACGCCGGCCCGATCGAGCGCCCAGCGAGCCTTCTCGCAGTAGTGGCTGATCGGGATCGTGATCAGCACGCACGGCCGGAGGGATGAGCTCATCCCTCAGATCATTACTTCTGCACGACGATCGCCGCGACCTGCGAGAGCGGCTCCGCGAGGGCGTCGATCGACTGCGCGAGCTTGCGCTTGTCCTGCTCGCTTAGCTCTCCGTAGAGCACGTAGCCATCACCGCTCTTGTACGGCTCGAGCGCGGCCTCCACGTCGGCGAACCGCTGCTCGATCTCGGTCGCGAGCTGCGGGTCTCGGGCCTCGAGCAACGGCTTGACCGAGTCGTAGGCGGCCTTCGAGCCCTCGACGTTCGCCTGGAAGTCCCAGAGGTCGGTGTGCGAATAGCGCTCCTCCTCGCCGGTGATCTTCGACGCTGAGACCTCCCCGAGCAACTCGTTGGCGCCGTTGGCGATCTGCGTCGGCTCGATCTCGATCGTCTTCACCTTCTGCTGCAGGAGCTTCACGTCGGTGAGCAGCTTGTCCGCCACCTGGGACATTCCCTGGGTCGTGTCGTCCACCCAGAGCGCCCTCTCGATCACGTGGAAGCCGCTCCACTCGGCGGCGGGGACGTCCCCGGCCCGCGCGTCGATTGCCGGATCGAGGTTCCCGAAGGACTCGGCCACCGGCTCGACCCGCTCGTAGGGCATGCGGGCATTCCCATAGAGGCTCTTTGCCTGCTCGACGTTCCCGCTCTTGACCGCCTGGACGAAGGCCTCCGTGTCTCCGGTCAGGGCGGCGGTCTGAAACTCGATGTAGCGGCGATAGTCGGCGATCGCAGCGGTCTCCTCGCCGCTCTGGGCAGTCCGCGACCGGCCGGTGACCGTGAGGGTGCCACGCTCGGCGGAGTCACCGCCGGGGCAGTAGAGGGTGTAGCTGCCCGAGTCGAGGGTCAGCGTGAAGCTGCCGCTGAGCCCATCGCTGAGGTTCTCCTTCTCGCCGAGGATCGTGTCGGCGTCGAGCACCTCCAGCTCGGTGACACCAGCCGCGCCGTCGTTGGTGACGTCGAAGGTGACGGGGCCGGCGGGAGCGTTCGCCTGGGCGGGGTCGCAGCCGGCGTCGGTGAGCTTGAAGGACAGCTTGGTCGCTCCGGCCTGCGCGTCGTCGGATTCGCCGCAGCCGGCCGGCAACGCGGCGCCGATGGCGAGCGAGGCCGCCATGAAGATGGGTCGGGTGGTCATCAAACCTCCGTCTGAGTGGTGGCAGTTACGGGCTGGTGGCGAACCCGTATCGACGGCCGCCAGCGGTCGGGCCAGATCACGTACAGGCCCATCGGGATCGCGTAGAGCAGGTAGACCAGGACCTCGATCTCGGTGGGCTCCGGCTGCAGGCCGAGCATCCCGGTGAGCAGCGAGCCGGTCACCGTCCCGGGCTGCACGAGCCAGGTCAGGTCGAGGGCCTGGTCCTGCATGCTGTTGATCCAGCCCGCTTCGTGAGCCGTGTGGAAGGAGGTCGCCAGCAGGCCCGCGGCCACCAGTACGAGGACGAATCCGGTGATGCGGAAGAAGCGCGACAGGTTGATGCGGACGCCGCCGAAATAGATGGCGCAGCCGAGTCCGATCGCCGCGACCAGCCCGATCACGGCGCCCGCCCCGGCCGCCGCCGTATCGGTGCTGTCCTGGAAGGCGGCCAGGAGGAAGACGGAGGTCTCGAATCCCTCGCGCAGCACGGCGAGGAACGCCATCGCGACCAGAGCGGTCGCCGAGCCGGCAGCCAGAGCCTCCGCGGCATGCCCCTCGAGCTGGGCCTTGAGGCCGCGGGCGTGCCGCCTCATCCAGATGATCATGTAGGTGATCATTCCGACGGCGATGAACCCGACGACCGACTCGAGCCCCTCCTGCTCCTTCTGGGGGAGCTCGTCCCCGACCACGCGCAGGGTGATGGCGACCGCGACGCAGATCGCCACGGCCAGCCCGACTCCGAGCCACATGTAGCCGAGCGCGTCGCGGCGCCCTTGGCTGACCAGAAAGGCAGCGACGATGCCGACGATCAGGGCCGCCTCCACGCCCTCGCGGAGGGTGATGACGAGGGTCGGGATCAAGTCGGGTTTTCCTGGCGGCTTCCCATTAGGGTGACCTAAGTTCGGGGACCCTAACAAAAGCCGACCATTGGTGTCGGCATTGGATGCGGTCCGCCTCTGGACAGATGCCCGAGACCCCTTGATGCGGGCAGTGGCGCCGGTATAGGGTCGCCATGCCGTGGCTGACACCGTCTACTGGATCAACTACGGAGGGGACACGATCAGCGGCGCACCGCTGACCGGTGGCGGCAACGTCGACACGCTCTACGGCTCGGCGCAGGGGGTGAGCATCGGGCTCGGCATCGCGCTCGATCCGGCGGCGGGTCGCGTCTACTGGGCGGGATACGGCGACAGCACGATCCGCGGTGCCCCGCTCTCCGGCGGCGGCGCTGTCGACACGCTCTACGACTCCGGGGACGGGGTCGACGCCCCGACCAGCGTGGCGGTCGACCCCGCCGCGGGCCGGATCTACTGGTCGGACGGAGCCGACGAGGGAAACATCAAACGCGCCCCGCTTGCCGTCGGCGGTACTCCCGACGTGCTCTACGGCTCCACCCAGGGCGTCTTCTACCCGACGTCGGTCGCGATCGACCCTGCCGCAGGCCGGATCTACTGGAGCGATGGCCTTTTCGCCGGAAGGATCTGCCGCGCCCCGCTTGCCGGAGGCGGCACCCCGGACACGCTCTTCGGGCCAGGCCCGGGCCTTACCGGAATCTCATCCGTGGTGATCGACCCTGCCGCAGGCCGGATCTACTGGATCAGCTGGCCTGACAAGTCGATCCGCGCAGCCTCGCTTGCCGGCGGCGGGAGCATCAACACCCTCTACGGCTTGGGGCAGGGCGTGTGGAACCCGAGCCGGATCGTGATCGATCCCTCTCCGGCGCCGGCTCCGGCGACGCTCGATCGGCTGGGTCTCGGCGGCGTGATCAGGCTGGCGCCCCGCTGGGCCGAGGACTTCGTCTCCCGCTTCTTTCCACCCCCGGCTCCCGCCGGCCGCATCTACTGGGGCAACGGTGGGGCAGCGGCGGCGGCTCCTTCGCCCCTGGCGAACACGATCCGCGGTGCGCCGCTGGCCGGCGGCGGCACCACCGACACGCTCTACGGCTCTGCCCAAGGAGTGGACAACCCGACCGCGCTCGCCGTGCTCCGGAGTCCGGTCGGAACCGGAGCCCCAACGGTCTCCTGGTCGCTGATCCTCGATGATCTGCCGTTCGGGGGCTTGCAGTTCGGCGGGACCCACTCTGGGCCGCTCGGCCAGCGGCTCTCGTGCTCCCGGGGGCGCTGGGAGGCGGACCTCCTCGGCAGCTTTCTCTACCGCTCGCCGCAGACCTTCGCCTACCAGTGGAGGCTCAATGGCACCGACATCGCGGGCGCCACCCAGTCCACCTACACGCCCACCAGCGCAGGCAGCTACAGCTGCAGGGTCACCGCCAC
>DASTAI010000046.1:0-32809 GCA_035712865.1 Solirubrobacterales bacterium | reverse complement strand
GTTCCTCCTCGCCGACGAGGCCGAGGCCGGACGCCGCGGCAACCTCGACGACCGCCTCGGAGCCCTCGCGCACCAGCGCATAGGTCGCCTCGATCGCCCTTCCCAGCGGATCGTGCACCTCGGCCGTCCGTCGCTCGCCGCCCAGCGCGTCGAGCAGCACGTCGGCCGTTCCCTCACCGCCGTCGGCTGCGGGGCAGAGGTCGGGAACCGCCCCGGCATCCTCCAGACCGCGGCCGATCGCCTCGGCGACCTGGCGGGCGCTGAGCGTTCCCTTGAACGAATCCGGGGCTACCAAGAACCTCGTCAAGCGCCGGCTCCTCCGCTTCGCGTTCGGGGCCGGCTAGGCGTAGAGCGCGTCGACCTCGTTCTCGTACTTCTCGGAGACGACGTTGCGCTTCACCTTCAGCGTCGGCGTCAGCTCCCCGCCCTCCTGGGAGAGGTCCTGGGGCAGGATCTCGAACTTCTTCACCTGCTCCACCCGCGCGAACTTCTCGTTGACCTGGTCGAGGTGCTCCTCCAGCACTTGCCGCATGCCCTCGTAACGCGCCAGCTCCGCGGGATCGGTCGGCCAGCCCCTCTCCTCGGCAAGCTTCGCCGTCTCCTCGGGATCGAGAGTGATCAACGCGACCAGGTAAGGGCGCCGGTCGCCGATCACGACGCACTGGGAGACGTAGGGGCTCTGCTTGATCTCCGCCTCGAGATTCGCCGGGGTGATGTTCTTGCCGCCCGCGGTGATGATGATGTCCTTGATGCGGCCGGTGATCGAGAGGTAGCCGTCGGCATCCAGCTCACCGATGTCGCCGGTGTGCAGCCAGCCGTCCTCCAGCGTCTCGCGGGTGGCCTCTTCGTTCTTGTAGTAGCCCTGGAAGACGTTCGGGCCCTTGACCAGGATCTCGCCGTCGTCGGCGATCTTGATCTCGCAGCCCTTGAAGGCCTTGCCGACCTTGCCGAACTTGAACGCGTCCGGTCTGGCGACCGTCGCGGCCGTCGACGTCTCCGTCATGCCCCAGCCCTCGAGGATGAGCACGCCGGCGGCATCGAAGAAGCGCAGGATCTCGGGGTTGATCGGAGCGGCCCCGGTGACGCAGTTCTTGATCCTGCCGCCGAACAGCCCACGGATCTTCGAGAGGACCTGCTTGTCGGCGACCTCGTACTGCTTCCGGAGGAACCAGCCGACGGGCTGTCCGGCCCGCTCCTTCTCGCGGACCCTCTTGCCGACACCGATCGCCCAGTTGAAGACGAGCTTCTTCAGACCTCCGGACTTCTCGACCTCGCTGGTGGCCGCCGTGTAGATCTTCTCGAAGATTCGCGGGACCGACGGGAAGTAGTCCGGCTTCACCTCGACCAGGTTCGGAACGATCTTCAGCGGATCCCGCTCCCAGTACGCGATGTTGCCGCCGAGGTCGAAGCTGAGCAGCTGGATGAGAAGCGCGAAGGAGTGGGCGAGCGGCAGGAAGAGATACGTGGTGGTGTTCCGCTCGAGGACGCTCTCGTCGAGCGCCATCGTCACCATCGAGCGGTAGTTCCCGTGGGAGATCACGCAGCCCTTCGGGGGGCCGGTCGTGCCCGAGGTGTAGATGAAGGTGCAGATGTCGTCGGGGGTGACCGACTGGATGCGCTGCTCCCACTCGGAGTCCGAGCGGCCGCTGCCCGCCTCGATCAGCTCGTCCATCGAGATCGCGTTGCCGCCCGAGCCCTCCATGCGGACAACGTGCTCGAGCTTCGGGACGCGATCACGGACCTGGTCGATCTTCGCGAGCTGCTCGTCGTCCTCGACGATGACGGCCTTCGCATCGGAGTTCTCGAGCACGTACTGGCACTCGTTGGGCGAGTTCGTCTGGTAGATCGGCACGACGACGGCGCCGACGCTGAGCGCGGCGAAGTCGAAATAGGTCCATTCGGGGCGTGTGTTGGCGAGGATGGAGACCTTGTCGCCCTTCTCGATCCCGAGCTCGATCAATCCGAGCGCGAGCCGGCGGATGATGTCGCCCACCTCGCGATAGGTCTTCGAGACCCACTGGCCCGAGGCGTCCTTGTAGGTGGCGGCGGGGAGGTCCGCGTAGCGCTCGGCGGCCAGCGGTGCGAGGTCCGCCACGGTCTTGCTGTTGGTGCTCGATTCCGCTGCGCTACCGGCAGGGGCGACTGTCGCTGTCTCCATCTCTCCTGTCTTCCTTGAAGTGGAGCGCCGCCTCTCGCGGCCCTGGATGGAGTGTATTAGGAGGCTGGCTGAGCAGCCAGTGGCTCGACGCCGAAGGGGCGGCTAGGCGGTGGCCCTCTTGCTCTGCGTCTGGAACGCCCGGAGCGAGGACGCGAAGAGGGTCTTGTCGATCCGGCCCTTGAGGACTGGCACATTCATCTCGATGCACTTGGTGAGCACATCGCGACGCTTCATGTGCATCTCCTCGGCGAGCTCCGTGGGCGTCAGGTGAACGGACATCTAGCCACTCCTCTCCTCGTCCCGATCCGGCCGCGGTTTTTGTGGTGGCCGTTGATGGTCCATGTATACCGCGTCACGGCGACGTGTCAATGCTTTTCCCGGAACGAGCGGGGATTTTGCCGTCTAAATCGGGTTCGGGACGTCGATGAACTCCTGCTCGATCGAGAAGCGCTCGGCGGCCAGCTCGCCGAGCCGGCGGATGCCGAACGTCTCGGTGGCGTAGTGGCCCCCGGCGAGGAAATGGACGCCGTACTCCCGTGCCTCGCCCATCACCGGCTCGCTGGGCTCTCCGGTGACGAGGGCATCGAGCCCGAGCGGTCCCGCCTCTGCGAGCGCGAAGCCGCCTGAGCCCGTGACGATGCCGACGGTCGAGATCCGGTCGGGGCCGGCGTCGAACACCAGGGGTTCCCGGCCGACCGCCTCGGAGAGCCGCTGACGCAGCTCGTCGAGCGCGATCGGCTCGGTCGCGCGCCCGATCAGCCCGACGGCCGATCCCTTCGCCCTCCCGAACGGGCGCTCGTCCGCGTCCAGGTCCAGGGCGTCGCGGAGCAGCGCGTTGTTGCCGATCTCGGGGTGTGCGTCGAGGGGCAGGTGGTAGGCAGCGAGCGACACGTCCGAGCAGAGGAGGGCCCGCAGGCGAGCGGCCATCGGCACCGACAGGGGAGAGAGCTCGTCGCCCCAGAGCAGGCCATGGTGGGTGAGGACGAGCTCGGCGCCGCCCTCGATGGCCCGCTCCAGTGTCTCCAGGTTGGCGCTGACGCCGGTCGCCACCTTGGTCACCTCGGAGCGCCCAGGCACCTGCAGGCCGTTGGGGGCGTAGTCGTCGAACGAGCCGCTGTCGAGCAGGTCGTCGCAGTAACTCAGGATCTCGTCGCGGTCGGCCATGGTGAAACGGGTTGCTTCTCAGCTTCGCTTACGGAGCACCCTCGCATGACATCTACCATGCCCAGCCCCGTGAACGAGGATCAACCGCGCAGGCGCCCACGGCTCATCGGGCTGCTCGTGCTGGCGCTCTGCGTCGGCCTACTGGGCTTTGCGATCGTCAGCCTCTCCGTCGGGAGCGGCGGGGAGAAGGGCGAGGTGAGGATCACGGGCGCCGAGGAGATCCAGAGCCTGGTCGGGGGGATACCCCAGGACGGCGCTCGCCTGGGCTCGTCGGACGCACCGGTGACGGTCCAGGTGTTCAACGACCTGTCATGCGACCCGTGCTCCGATTGGAACCGGGACGTGGTCGTGCCGTTGATCCAGGGCCCGGTTCGAAGCGGCGACATCCAGCTCATCTACCACAACTTCCCGATGAGCGAATCGGGCTTCTTCCTCGGGGCCTACGGTGCCGTGGCGGCCGCCAAGCAGGACTACGAGTGGCAGTTCATCCAGCTCTTCTTCTACAACCAGGAGGAGGCGAAGAAGCGCGGAGCCGACCAGGACTTCCTCGACGCCATCGCTCGCGGGGTGGGGGTCGTGAACTTCAACGTCGAGCAGTGGCAGCAGGACATGAAGGACTCCGACATCCAGGACACCCTCGACGCGGACGAGAAGCTGTCCGCCGAGCGCCGCCTCCCGGCCGAGCCCGCAGTGGTGGTCGGAGGCCCGAATGGGACGAAGCAGCTGATCGAGTCACCTTCCCTGGCCGACGTCCAGGCCGCGATTGCCGAGGTCAGCTGACCCACCAGGAGTATTCTTGGCGCTCCAAGCGGAATGAGCGCGAGCAAACACAGGAGGGTGAGCTCGGCATCTTCGGTGCGCCTTGAACCGGGACGGCACCGGTCCGCCGACGACGGTGTCTGCGTGGTGGAGCTCGCGTCGATGATCGGGGGCGAGCCCTTCTCCGATCGCCCCGACTGCGTCTGCCCCGTGATCGGCTCCTTTCTGCGGAGCTGGAACGACGCGGTGGGATACGCCGATCGTCAGCGTCTCGAGCCGTACGCCTCGAGGGTCGTGGGCACCGGCGGCCGGCGCCGGACCAGCCGGATCCGTCGGGACATCTGTCTGAGCTACGGAGGCGCGAATCTCTCTCGTGGATGGATCCGGCGAACGGCCAGCCGGCTGCGCATGCGGGCCCGCATCGCCTGGACAGTCGGGATCTTCCCGTCGATCTGGCTGAAGGAGGGGGCGGGCGCCTACGCGGCCCGCGCCTGCTTCGCGCAGGACGGAACCGCGGAGGCGTTTGACCTCCTCGACCGCCTGCTCGCGGTCGGGGCGTCCCCCTCGGACGGGCGCCCGAACGGGAATGGGAACGGGAATGGGAACGGCAATGGCCATGGGGGAGACGACCTCGCCATCCGCGCCGCGATCGCCGCCCGCGAACGCGCTAGAACCCGCGCCGCTCGCGAATCCGGTTCACGGAGCGACGAAGCTGGGGATCGCCGCCGCGATCGGCAAGCTGCGCCGCCAGCCGTACGTTCCTGACCGTGAAGAGCGCGGCGAGCGCGCAGACGACACCCGCCAGCGCCGCCGTCTGCCCAGGCGACACCGTCGCCACCACGACGAAGAAGATGTAGAGCACGATGCCGCCGAGCGCGATGAGCCAGAACGACAACCGCAGGCGACGGATCACTCCCATGAGACGCAGACCAGAGTACTCCAGCCGGTCCGAGCCGCCCAGCTAGAGAGTGCTGCCGGAGTGAAGCGGGTCGTTGGGCGAGACCTGTGAGGGGTCGTTGATCACGGCTCCGGGCGGCACCGGAACCGGCCCCTCGAGAAGCGGGTCGTCGGTGTCCTCCATCCAGGAGCGAAGGCGTCCCCGCAGCTCCTCGAGTACCGCGGCGTGCGAAGGGTCCTCGGCCAGGTTGCGCATCTCGTTGGGATCCAGCGTCAGGTCGTAGAGCTGCTCGGTGGCCACGATCTGATCCGCCCACCCGGCTGCCACCAGCGTCTCCTTGCTGGCGCTGTCGTCGCAGTTGGCCAGGACGGGATGCTGGTTGTCGTCGAAGCGGCGCATGTACTTCCAGCGCTCTGTACGGACGGCGCGCGTCGGCTCGTAGGCCGCATGGAAGGTGACTTCGGTGAAGACCTCGTCGTGGATCCGCGCGACCTCGTCGTGGACCAGCGGCAGCAGGGAGGTCCCCTGCAGAAATCCCGGCTTCTCTGCCCCGGCGATCTCGCAGAGGGTCGGGTAGATGTCGAGGTGGCTCACCATCGCGTCATAGACCTTGCCGCCGGTGAAGCCCCCTGGACCGCGCATCAGCAGCATCACCCCCGTGCCCCGGTCGTACAGCGTCGCCTTTGCGCCGGGAAAGGCAAGCCCGTGGTCCGTGGTGCAGACGATCAGGGTGCGCTCCGTCAGCCCGTAGTCGTGGAGGGCGTTGAGGACCGCGCCGATTCCCTGGTCGAGTGAGCGCGCGCTCGCCTTGAACGCCGCCATGTCCCTGCGGGTGGCGGGGGTGTCCGGGAGGTTCGCCGGCGGCAGCGAATAGAGCGAGTCGCGCACCGAGGTCGGCGCCCGGAACTGGCGGTGCGTCTCGAAGAAGCCGACGGAGAAGAAAAAGGGCTCGGAGGCCGTCTGCAGCGCCTCGACCGTGATCGGGGCCACGTCCTGGGCGTGGTGGCTGTCGACTTCGATCACCTCGTCGTAGCCGATCACCGCCGGGTCCTCGGAGATGTGCTGCTCCCCGATCAGAACGGTGCGGTACCCGACCCGGCTCAGAGGGTGGATGAGGTGCTCGCCATAGTCGTTCAGCGACCAGCCGCGGTGGGCGAGGCCGAGCATGCCGTTGTTGTGGCAGTACTGGCCCGTCAGGAGCGAGGCCCGGCTGCCGGAGCACGTCGGGGCCGCGCAGAACGCCTTGCGAAAGAGGGCTCCCTGGTCCGCCAGCAGCTGGATGTTGGGAGTGGGCACCTGGTAGCCGTACGGCTGCACGTACCGCCCGGTGTCGTGCGAGTGGATGTAGAGGATGTTGGGAGGACTGGATTCCGCCATTTGTGTACCTTACTGGTCCAGAAACTCAACTACGCTTCACACGATGCGACTCGACGGTATAGACCACATCACCGCAATCACGTCCGACGGGCAGCGCTGCCTGGATTTCTACGCGGGAATCCTCGGGCTCACCTTTCTAGGCCGGGAACCCGACTTCGAGGCACCCGAATCTCATCTGATTCGCCTCGGTCTCGGCCAGTGCGAGAACCGGCAGGAGGGCGTGCTCGCCTTCGTTGAGGCGCCCGGGATCCGCCGGGGCATCGCGGGCAACGGAATGGCTCACCGGCTCAGCTGGACCGTACGGCAGCCTGCGGCGCTCACCTACTGGGCCGAGCGCCTCTCGGACGCCGGCATCGAGGTCCGTCGACTCGAGGGAGAGTCGGCCGGCAGCCTCCGCTTCGCGGATCCGGAGGGACTCGAGCACGAGCTGACGACGGTGTACAACGATCAGACCGCCGACCTCACACCCAGCACGAGCGCGGTCCGGCGGGAGCACGCCATCGTGCGGCTCGCGGGAATTCGGGCCTACGGCCGCGAGAGCGTGCCAAGCGCCGACATCCTCGCCGGCAGGCTCGCCTTCCGGGTCACCGGCCCGGAGAGCTACGCGGTCGGCGCCGCCGACCGGGGCTCGGACTTCTCATTCGATCGCCCTCCCCCGGAGAGGGGTCGCCTCGGGGCCGGGACGATCCACCACATCGCCTGGGGCACGGGCGGGTTTCTACCGGCATGGCGACAGCGGGTGATCGGAATGGGTTGCGTGGCGACGCCGGTGATCGACCGCGGAGCGTGGCACTCGATCTACTTTCGCGAGCCGTCCGGCGTCCTCTTCGAGATCACGGCCCCGGCAGAGGCGAAGGCCGAGCGGGTCCCGCTCCTGCGCCGGATCTCGCCGAAGGTGGACCCCAGGATCCACGGCCCCGCGCTCGCCTAGGGTCGATTGGACTCACTAACCTGCCCCGGGACCGGGGAGGGTCCGATCCGCGTGGAGGCCCGATGGACTGGGGCGTGAGCAGAGCCAACCGCTGCCTTGCCCGGTGGCAGAACGCCGCCGCGGTCACGCTTGCGGCGATCGTCGCTCTCTCCGTCGCTTCCCCCGCCCGGGCCGCGGTGACGATCGGGCAGCTCGCCCCGACCGCGCCCACGGCCCAGTGCACCTCCACAGCCGACTATCTGCAGCCCAGCGTGACCGGCGGCAACCTCTACATCGCCAGGCAGGCCGGCACGATCACCTCCTGGTCGACGCGTTCGTCCGGTGCGGGGGCGAGCTACGTCTTCAAGGTCTTCCGCAGGACGAGCGACCCGGACATCTTCCAGGTGATCGCGCATGCGCCCGCGCACGAGTTGACGGCGGGCGTGAACACCGTGCCCGTCGACATCGCGGTCCGCTCCGGGGACATGATCGGCCTGAACGAGAGCGGCGGCCTCAACTCCTGCACCTTCTCCCGGCTCGGCGACGGGGTCCTCACCCGGTCGGGCGGCCTCTCGGACGGATCGTCAGGCCAGTTCGGCCCGCAGAACGACGTCCGGCTCAATCTCTCGGCAGTGCTGGTTCCCTCGAACGACCTCACCATCAACGCCATCACCCGCGACCGCAAGCACGGCACGGCCACCGTGCTGATGAGCGTTTCGAACCCGGGCATCCTGACGATCTCGGGCAGTGGGCTGAAGAAACGCCCCGCCAAGAACATCGCGGTCGCCGGAATGGCCCAGTTCAACGTCGCCGCGGTCGGGAAGCGGAAGCAGAAGCTCGAGCGGCGGGGGAAGGTGGGCATGACCCCGACCGTGACCTTCTCGCCCGCGGGTGGGGAGCCGGCCAGCCAGACCTTCGCGGTCAGGCTGCTCCAGCGGCGCCTGACCGTGCCATCCGTCCAGGGTCCCTGAGCGGCCGTCGGCCGCTCTAGACTCGCCTCCCCATGAATCGGCGCGCGGTTCTGGCGGGACTCCTTGCTGTAGCGCTGGCGGCTCTGGTCGTGGTGCTGGTCGTCTCCGGCGGCGGGGGCGAGGGGGAGACCGAGCTGGTGCAGGGCACCCCCTTCATCGGTGCCGCGGGGATCAGCCACAACGTCGCTTCGATGAACGCGCGACAGCGCTTTCTGGACCGCCACCCCGAGATAGAGGCGCGGCGCAACCGGGACCTCGAGGCCGAGGAGGCCGCCCGTGAGGCCGCAAACGAGGCGGCGGCGCGGCAGGAGGGCGAGGAGGAGGGCAAGGGCTCCGGCGAAGAGCCGCCGGCGGCCGAGGAAGGCGGGCCGGAGGCCGAGCGGGCCGGCGCCATCCGCGAGCGCGCGGCTGAGGAGGCCGACATCCGCGAGAAGCCGGAGCCGCCCGGCGAGGAGCACGTGCCACGGAAGCAGGAGGCCGCCGGAACGCGTCTGCAGCGCGTCGGGAGGGCGGCGATCGGGCCGCGCCAGGCGGTCAACCCCTCCACCAGCTTCCTCGGCGTACAGAGCAACGAATCGGGCTTCATCCCGCCGGATTCCATGGGAGGCGTGGGGCCCAGTCAGGTGCTCGTCTTCGTCAACGGCCGCATCAAGGTGTTCGACAAGCAGGGGAACCCCGGCGGCCTCAACGTCAGCGACTCGACCTTCTGGGCGCCGGTACGCAATGGCAGCGAACCGACCGACCCCGGAGTGGAGTACGACCGCCTCTCCCAGCGCTGGATCGTCTCGGGAATCAACACCGAGGACTCGAACAACCGGATCATGCTGGCCGTCAGCGACGGGCCGACGATCACCAGCACCAGCGACTTCACCTTCTTCGCGTTCAACCAGGCCGCGCCACCGCCGTCAGCGAGCCCGCGCTTCGCGGACTATCCACAGCTGGGGGTCGACGAGAACGCGATCTACATCGGCGTCAACGAGTTCGCCGCCCCGCCGGCGACCGGCTTCGCCGGGACCACGGTCTATGTGATCAGGAAGTCCTCGGTCCTGGGGGCCGGTCCGATCGTCGTGACGGCCTTCCGCAACCTGATCTCGGGGGGACAGGGCCCGGCCTCTCCGCAGCCGGCAACGGACATGGTCCCGGGGATCGACACCGGGTACGTGGTCGGGCCCGACGCCTCGTTGTTCAGCCGTCTCGACATTCGCAAGATCAACGACCCGGGCGGCAATCCGACGATGTCGGCGAACACGCTGACCGTCCCGACCACGTTCACGCCCAGTCCGTTCCCGGTGGCGGCCCAGGGCACGACCGGCGGCCTGGACGCACTCGATGATCGACTCTTCGAGGCGAGGATCGGGGAGGACCCGACCGGGACGCCGACGCTGTGGACGGCCCACAACCTCCTCGTCAACTCCTCGGGCGTGGCGAGCCCGAGCGGCGATCGCTCGGCGGCGCGCTGGTATCAGCTCGGGAACCTCGACGGCACGCCCTCGCTCGTACAGTCCGGCACCCTCGTCGACCCGACGGTCAGCAATCCGAGGTGGTTCTGGATGCCGTCGATCGCGATGAACGGCCAGGGGAACGCCTCCCTGAACTCCAGCACCGCTGGGCCGACCAATCAGGCCGGCATCGCATCGTCGGGGCGCCTGTTCACCGACCCCGCCGGACAGACCAATGCCTTCCAGCTCACACAGAGTCCGGGGGGCAGCTACAACCTCGGAGGCGGCACCCCGCGTCGCTGGGGCGACTACTCCCAGACCGTCGTCGACCCGAGCGACAACATGACCTTCTGGACCTTCCAGGAGTACGCGAACGCAAACAACTCCTGGGCGGTCAGGGTGATCAAGCTGCTCGCCCCGCCGCCGGCCACGCCTGACACGGCGACGCCGGCCACGATCCCCCTCGGCCAGTGCTCCGTGGCGGTGGACGTCGACGGGACCTCGACCGACGGGTCGGGATTCTTCGACCCGGGCCCGGATCCGGGCGGCCCCGGATATCCGAGCCACATCAGTGCCTCCGTCACGGGGGGTGTGGGCGTGAATGACGTGACCTTCACGGACCCCACCCACGTGAGCCTGGACCTCGACACCAGGTCGGCGACGAGCGGCCCCGTGGACGTGACCATCACCAACCCGGACGGCCAGTCCGTGACGGCAACCGGGCTCGTCACGGTGGACACGGCCGGAACCGGCCCCACGGTCCCGTGCCTGAACGGAACGACTCCGGACTCCCCCGCGAACGACAACAACCCGAAGATCTTCGGTACGGCGGATGCCGGTTCGACCGTGACTCTGTATACGGACGCCGGCTGCACCGCGCAGGTCGGCCAGGGCACGGACAGCGACTTCGCGGCTCCGGGGATCTCCGTCGACCCAGTCCCTGACAACTCCAGCACCACCTACTACGCGACCGCCACCGACGGTGCCAACAACGTCTCCGACTGTTCTTCGACTCTGGGGACGGCGGCGGCGTCCGAGACGTATGTCGAGGACTCGATCCCGCCGGTGGCGAGCGTCACCGGCGGTCCCAGCGGTCTGACGAACGACCGGAGTCCCACCTTCTCCTTCACCGCGACGGACGCGGTCGGCCCGGTCAGCTTCGAGTGCTCGATCGACACGGGCACGGCGAGCTACGGCACCTGCTCCGGGCCGGGCGACACGGACACTCCCGCGAGTCCGCTCTCCGACGGTTCCCGCACCTTCCGCGTGAGGGCCACCGACGCGGCGGGGAACACCTCCACCGAGGCGACCCGGAGCTTCCAGGTCGACGCGACTCCTCCCTCCGTCAGCGTCGATGGCGGGCCGACCGGGCCCACGACCGAGCATTCGCCGACGTTCACGTTCAGCGGCTCGGACCCGTCGGGGCCGGTGACGTTCCAGTGCTCGATCGACACCGGCACCGCCGCCTTCCGGGCCTGCTCCGGTCCCGGGAACAGCGACACTCCGGCGAGCCCGCTGGCCGACGGCTTCTACACGTTCCGCGTCCTGGGCACGGACGCGGCCACGAACAGCTCGATCGCCACGCGCTCGTTCTCGATCCAGACGCCGCTGACGCCCCCCGAGACGACGATCACCAAGGGCCCGAAGAAGACGCGCAAAACGCGACCGAAGTTCAAGTTCACCTCGAACGAGGCCGGAGCCAGCTTCCAGTGCAAGGTCGACAAGCGGCAATTCGTCGGCTGCGCGTCGCCCTTCAAGACGCCGAAGCTGCGCCCCGGGAAGCACAGGCTGCAGGTGAGGGCCGTCGGGTCCGGGGGGACCGACCCGACTCCGGCCGTCCGCAAGTTCCGCGTCCTGACGCCGAGCTGAGGGTCGAGGTAATCGGGGCGCCCGGATTTGAACCGGGGACCTCACCGACCCGAACGGTGCGCGCTACCAGGCTGCGCCACGCCCCGAAGCGCTGAAGGATAGAGCGGACGCGCCGAGCGCCGCAGAGCGCGCGGCAGCGGGTAGCGTTGACGCGTGGCGGACAACGACCAGCTGATTCGAGACCTCTACGCGGCGCTGGACCGTCACGACGGCGAGGCGATGGCCCGGCTCTACGATCCGGAGGGCCATTTCAGCGATCCGGCCTTCGGGGCGCTGACCGGAGCCGAGGCGGGGGACATGTGGCGGATGCTGACCGCCCGGGCCGAGGATCTCTCGGTTGATCTTGCCGAGCATTCGGCGGACGAGGACACCGGCACGGCGCGATGGATCGCCCGCTACACCTTCACGCGCACGGGCAGGCCGGTGGTGAACGACGTGCGCGCGGTCTTCGGTTTCCGGGACGGACGCATCGTCGAGCACCGAGACTCCTTCTCCTTCTGGGGCTGGGCGCGCCAGGCACTCGGGCCACCCGGGCTGGTGCTCGGGCTGCCGCCGCTGAACCGGGTGGTCAGGCGGCAGGCCCTCGCCGACCTCTCGAAGTTCCGCGGCGGAGGCTGACAGGCGAGGTGCCGGCTCAGGGGGAGACGACGCCGGCCGACCGCTTCCGCGTGCTCTCGATCGACGGCGGCGGCATCCGCGGGCTGATCGCGGCCCGGGTCCTCGCGCGGCTCGAGGAGCTGATCAGCGAGGAGGCCGGAGGGGAACGGCAGCTCGCCGATTGCTTCCACATGTTCGCGGGGACCTCGACCGGCGGCCTGATCGCACTGGGCCTGACCGTGCCCGATCCGGCCAATCCGACGAGGCCGCGCCTGAGTGCCGCGGACCTCGTCGAGCTCTACGAGACCGAGGGACCGAAGATCTTCGGCGACACGCTGCACAAGCTCCTCAGCCTCGGAGGCTGGATCGCGCCGAAGCACTCGGAGGCCCGGCTCGAGCGGGCGCTCCGCGAGCGCTTCGGCGAGGCGAGGCTCCGGGATGCGCTGCGGGAGCTGATCGTCACCTCATACGACATGAGCGAGCCGGGCCCGCACTTCTTCAAGCGGTGGCGCGCCAGGGAGTCGGCAGAGCGCGACGTCGAGATGGTCGACGTCGGGCTGTCGACCTCCGCGGCGCCGACCTACTTCCCCTCGCACGGGCTCGGCGCCCGCGCGCTCGTGGACGGCGGCCTGTTCGCGGCCAACCCGTCCGTCGCGGCAGTGGTCGAGGCGCTCAAGCGGCGAGACGAAGAGCCCCACGATCTCAGCGCCGGCGACCTCCTGCTCGTCTCGCTCGGGACGGGCCAGCACGAGACGGGTCACCCCCAGTCACAGGTGCGCCGGTGGGGCCGGATCGGCTGCATCTTTCCCCGACGCCAGGATCCGGCTCTGATCGCGGCGTTCCTCGACGGCCAATCGGATGCCGCCGACCATTGGGTCGAGATCCTCCTCAATCACAAGCCCGGACGGGCGATGCTGGACCCCATCTCACAGGGGGCGGGACCTCACTACTTCCGCTTCCAGACCAAGCTCGAGGTGAGCACGCCGCTCGACGATGCCTCGCCGCGCGCCGTGAGCCAGCTGAACGAGGCCGCCGATCGCCTGATCAGCGACGACGAGGCTCGCCTGCGGGAGGTCGCGCGCAGGCTCGCCAGCGGCTCGCCCCTGCCGGCCTAGCTCTTCTCCGGCTCCGGCTGCGCCTCCGGTTTCGGCCCCTGCTCGGGCTTCTTCCCCGCCCTCGGCAGGAGATAGCGGACGAGGAGCATGCAGAGGAGCAGGCCGACTCCGCCGATCCAGAGGATCGGGTCCTGCGCCGAGAACCCCTCGAGCTTGCTCCCCAGGTAGGTGAAGTAGGCGGTGATCGGCGCGTAGCCCACGGCGGTGGTCCAGGTGAAGCGGACCAGCGGGACACGCGCGGCGCCGCAGACGTAGCCCATGAGGCTGAACGGGACGATCGGGATCAGCCGGCCGCCGATCAGGGCGATGGCGCCACCGCGATGGATCAGCTCCTCGGCGTGCTTGAAGCGCTCCTCCCCCGCCAGTCGGTAGAGGAGGGGACGCGCGAAGTGACGCCCGACCGCGTAGGAGGCGAGACCGGAGACGATCCAGCTCCCCATGACGAGCGGGAACCCGGCGCCGAAGCCGAACACGTATCCGGCGGCCGCGTCGAGGATCTCGGCCGGATACCAGACGACCACGTGCACCATGGCGAGCCAGAAGACGAGCAGGGGACCGGCGGCGCTGCCGCCGAGGTCGTGGCGCACCTGCTCGGTGTTGCCCTGGATCGCGTCGCCGACGGCGTCGCGAAGTGAGGGGACCGCGAGCGCCACAGCCACGCCGACCAGGATGCCCGCGACGGTCACGGCGACGCCGGTCCACGTTCCTCCGCCGGGCGGGCCGCTGTGCACGATCGTTAGATTAGAAGTCCGAGGTTTCTCCCCACGACGAAGGAGCGCAGATGGCTTTCGAGGTCCCGGACCTTCCCTACGAATACAACGCGCTCGAGCCGCACATCGACGAGCAGACGATGCGCGTCCATCACGACAAGCATCACCAGGCGTACGTGGACAAGGCCAACGCCGCCCTCGAGGGCACCGAGTGGGCGGACAAGGACGTCAACGAGGTCCTTCAGAACCTCGACAAGCTTGGTGACAAGGAGACGGCGGTCCGCAACAACGCCGGCGGCCACTCGAACCACAGCTTCTTCTGGGAGATCATGAGCCCGGACGGCGGCGGCGAGCCCGACGGCGACCTCGCGGACGCCATCAACGACAAATTCGGTTCTTTCTCCGACTTCCAGGAGGAGTTCAAGAACGCCGGCGTCAACCGTTTTGGCTCAGGCTGGAGCTGGCTCGTGCACGACGGCTCGGGGCTAGCGGTCGTTTCGAGCGCCAACCAGGACTCCCCAATCTCGGACGGACAGACCCCGATCATCGGCGTCGACGTCTGGGAGCACGCCTACTACCTCAAGTACCAGAACAAGCGTCCGGACTACATCGATGCTTGGTGGAACGTCGTGAGCTGGGCCAAGGCCGCAGAGCATTTCGGCTCCGCCAGCAGCTAGCGCCGCGAACCGATACGAAAGTCGCGCGGGTGGTGCCGTAGGAGGGGCCCACGGTTGCGCCGTCAGGCGCATCCGTGGGAGGTTCCTACGGCGACAGGACCCGCGCGCCCGACGCTTGGTCCGCCTTCGCCGGCACGTGCGTCATCGCGTGCTCGGCCATTGCCGTGATCGTCAGGCTGGGATTGACGCCAGGGTTTGCCGGCACGGCCGCTCCGTCGCAGACCATCAGGTTCTCGTAGCCGAAGACGCGGTTCCGCTCGTCGACGACGCCGTGCTCCGCATCAGCCCCGATTGCGGCCCCGCCGAGGATGTGCGCCGTCGTCGGGATGTTGAAGATCGCCTCGTTGATGCCGCTCTGGGCGACCCCGCCCGTCCGCTCCGCCATCCAGCGGGCGACGTGGTCGGCGGCGGGGATGAAGGTCGGGTTCGGCTTCTCCGGATCCTGCTCGGTCTGGAGCCTCACGCCGCGACCCAGCAGCCGCCGCTTCGGTCGCAGCCGGATCGCGTTGTCGAGCGTTTGCATGACGAGCAGGATCACCGTTCGGCGTGACCACCGCAGCGGCCAGAGGAGGCGAAGGAACCGCAACGGATGCCGGAGGATCTGGCCCAGCCAGAGGAGCGGCCGGGTCAGCCTCGACCCCTGGCCGGTCAGCAGCGTGAACAGGTAGCTCATCGAGTCCGCGCGTTTGCCGTAGGTGACGACCTCGATATGCGTGTCGGGATCCGGGTAGATGCTGGAGCTGATCGCGACCGACTTGGCGAAGTCCCGCTCGTCGCTGGGTGCCGTGACGGCGTTGATCGACTCGCTGTTGGTTCGAACCAGCTCGCCCAGGCGTCGTGACAGCCGGGGGAGCGAGCCCCGGTGGCGGCAGTTCGCGAGCAGCTCATTCGTCCCCAGGGCGCCGGCGGAGAGCACCACGCCCCGCGCGGTCAGCGTCGAGCGCTCCTTCCGCGTCCAGGAGCCGGAGCGCTCGCTCGAGATCTCGTAGCCATCGGAGCCGTCGGCCGACCCACCGGAGATCGGCCGCACGTCGGTGACCTGGCGCTCCGCGAGGATCCGCGCGCCGAGCTTTTCGGCGAACCAGAGGTAGTTCTTCACCAGCGTGTTCTTGGCGTTGTAGCGGCAGCCGACCATGCAGCTCCCGCAGCCGACGCAGCCCGAGCGTGCCGGTCCCTCGCCGTCGAAGTACGGGTCGGGCACCTCTCGGCCGGGGTCGCCGAAGAACGCCCCGACCCTGGTGTGCTTGTAGCTCTCGCCGACCCCGATCTCCTCGCCATACTCCTTCAGCAGAACGTCCGCCGGCCCCTCGAGCGGATAGTCGGTGACGCCGAGCATGTGCTCGGCGGTCTCGTAGTGGGGTTCGAGCGCCGACTCCCAATCGCCCAGCGATTCCCACTGCGGGTCGCGGAAGAAGGCGGGCCTCGCCCGGTAGAGGGTGTTCGCGTAGCCCAGGCTGCCGCCCCCGACACCCGACCCGGAGACGATGAAGACGTCCTTGAAGACCGTCATCCGGAAGATGCCGCGCAGCCCGATCCTCGGCATCCAGTAGTAGCGGCGGAGGTTCCAGGTGGACTCGGCGAAGTCCTCGTCGCGGTAGCGGCGCCCACATTCCAGGATCGCCACGCGATAGCCCTTCTCGGCCAGGCGGAGCGCGGACACCGACCCGCCGAAACCGGAGCCGATGACGATCCAGTCGTAGTCGAGGCGAACCCCCGCTTCCTTCACGCGCGCAGCGTAGTCCAGCCAGCCCACGCTTAACGTCAACTCAACGGGGGCGGCGCCTCAAACCGCTCTGGAATGGGGATTCGAGGCGCACGGTTCCCCTTTGACACCTCAAAAGTGGGAATGGGAGAATCGAAGAGTGCGTGCCAGGGCGGGGTACCCCGGCACGCGCAACGGGATTGACGGGCTACGGGTAGGTAGAGGAGCCAGTGTCTACGACAAGCGTTGTCGGACGCATCGCGGCGGTGCTCGCGCTCGTCATCGCTGCCGTCGTGGTGGTGCTGCTCGTGCTGGGGGGCGGCTCCGGCTACACGGTCACCGCCCAGTTCGTGAACGCGTCCCAGCTGGTCACGGGCAACAACGTGAACGTCGCCGGCGTCCCGGTCGGCTCCATCAAGGGGATCTCGCTCTCCGACGACGGCCAGGCCCTGGTCAAGATGGAGATCTCGGACTCCGCCTACACGCCGCTGCCCGATGGCACGCACGCCACGATCCGCTCGGCCTCGCTCTCGGGTATCGCGAACCGCTACATCGATCTCACCCTGCCCAGCCAGCGTGACGGGAAGACGATCTCGTCGGGCGGCACGATCACCCAGGCCGACACCACCTCCGAGGTCGACCTCGATCAGATCTTCAACACGCTGGACAAGCCCACGGTCGACCACCTGAAGCAGGTCATCCACGGCTTCGCGACCGCCTATCAGGGCGTGGGCTCCAAGGCGAACCGGGGCTTCTACTACCTCAACCCGTTCCTCTCCACCTCTCGTCGGGTGTTCGGCGAGCTCAACTCGGATCAGGCCAACCTGGAGGGCCTGGTGGTGGACGCAGCCGGGCTCACCTCCACGCTCGACGCCAAGTCGCCGGAGATCTCGTCGCTGGTCAACAACCTGAACGGGATGCTGGGGACGATCGGCGAGCAGCAGCAGTCCCTGGCCTCGGCCGTCGGCCAGCTGCCCGACTTCATGCGTCAGTTCAACACGACCGCGGTCAACCTCCGCGCCGCCCTCGACGACGTGCAGCCGCTGATCAACGCCACCCGCCCGGTGGCCCCCAAGCTGCAGCCCTTCGCCAAGCGGCTCCGCGGATTCGCCCGTGACTCCGTTCCAACCGTCAAGGGCCTCAGCGGCATCATCAAGTCGCCCGGCGCCGCCAACGACCTGATCGAGCTGACGCGCCTGCAGGACCCGCTCGCCGAAATCGGCGTCGGGCCAGTCAACCGCAACGGGGCATCGCGACCCGGAGCTCTGCCCGCCTCCGCGGACTCGCTCACGAACTCGCTCGACCAGATCTCGACCCTGCGCGCCTATGGCCCCGAGCTCACCGGTTGGTTCGACGACTTCGGGCACTCCGGCTTCCCCGATGCCTTCGGTGGGATCGGCCGGATCTCGACCACCCTCAACACCTTCAGCGTCGGGCCTCCCTCCTCCGGGATCCCCTGCAACCAGGTTCTCGGGATCCTCGGTGGGTCCTGTCAGCCGCTCGGCGGCAGTGACCTGGCCGATGCCCTGGCGGGCACCGGGATCAAGTACCTGCGGCGCTGCCCCGGCTCGAACGAGCGCGGCCTCAGCGAGGATCAGCTGACTCAGGGCGGCAGCGTCGACTGCAACCCGGACCAGGTTCCGGCGGGCCCATGAGACGCCTGCTCGCCATCCTCGGCATTCTCGTCCTCGGGGCCATCAGTGTCGTGACGGTCGCTGGCGCGTCCGACAGCCGCACCTACGAGGTCGAGCTCTTCAACGCGTTCGGTCTGGTCAATGGCTCCGAGCTCCGGGTCGCCGGCGCCAAGGCGGGAAGCATCACGGATCTCGAGATCACCCCGCAGAAGACGGCTCTGGTCACGGTCGAGGAGGACCCGAGCTTCCCCGAGTTCAAGGCCGACGCGAGCTGCTCGTCGGAGCCGCAGTCGCTGATCGCCGAGTACTTCCTCGACTGCCAGCCCGGCACCTCCTCGCAGCCACTCCAGGGGCCGATCCCGGCGGCGCGCAACAAGACGACGGTCCAGCCCGACCTGGCTCAGAACACACTGCGCGAGCCGTTCCGCGACCGGCTCCAGCTGCTGATCAACGAGTTCGGGACGGCGCTGGACAGCAACGCCGAGAACCTGAACGCCGCCATTCGCGCCGGTGCGCCCGCTCTCCAGCAGCTCAAGCAGGTGCTCAACATCCTCGGCAACCAGAACCGGACCATCGCCGACCTCAACACGAACGCGGACGCGATCTTCGCCCAGCTGGCGAACCGGCGCGAGGACGTCGTGCACTTCATCGACAACGCCGGCCGCACGGCGGCGATCTCCGCCGAGCGGTCGAACGACCTCGCCCAGAACTTCGACCTACTCGACAACTTCCTGGCCGAGCTACAGCCGACGATGTTCCAGCTCGGGCGCCTCGCCGACGCGCAGACCCCGCTGCTCACCGATCTGCACGCGGCCGCGCCGGGCCTCAACAAGCTGGCCAAGAACCTGCCGCCCTTCAACAACGGCGCCCGCCAGTCCCTCACCTCGCTCGGCGGAGCGGCCCGGGTCGGCAAGGTCGCGCTCGCCAACTCACAGGACGAGATCGCGGCTCTCGACCAGTCCAGCACCAAGGCCTACCCCGCAGCCAACGAAGTCGCAAAGTTCCTCGAGAGCATCGACAACCCGGCCAATGCCGTCGAGGAGGACTCCTGCGCGCGCTACGACCTCCGCGAGCAGCCTGGCGAGGCCGACAGGAGGGTGCAGGCCCTCGACCAGAAGCTGGGGGTCACCCTGCACGGCGACCAGACCGCCCAGTGCAAGTGGGCCAACGGGCAGCAGCCGGGCGCCGACCCCAACGGCGGCAACCCCGGCTACACAGGGATGGAGGGGCTCCTCAACTACGCCTACGTCCAGACCAACTCGCTGAACCTCTTCGACGAGCTCGGTCACGCACTCGGCATCACGCTGGTGAGCGCTCCGGGCGCCAACAACGCATGCGGCTACCAGACCGGTCCGCAGGTGCCGGACCTGCAGGGCAGCGGCGGCAACACCAACCTCACCAGCGATCCGAAGAACTTCGCCGAGTGCGCAGGCATCCTGGGCGATCGCCAGCCCGGGATCAACTACGGGACCAACTCCTCCGGGCTGTTCGGGAACCTCGGCCGCTACGACCCGAGCGTCTGCCCCCAGGGCTCTAACGCGCCTTCGATCTGCAATCCGGCCGACGCGCCGCACAGCTCGGCTTCTCTGAAGGCGGCCCAGACGGCGCCCGCTCCGGTGCAGCCGCAGCAGCAGACGCCAGCGCTGCCCCAGAGCAAGGACCTCGAGAAGATCCTGCCGCCTGGGGTCAACCCGAACAAGCTCCCGGACAAGGCGAAGCAGCAGTTGAAGGACCTGCTGCCGCAACTGCCGCAGGTCCCCTCGGCGCCGCCGTTGCCGCAGGTCCCGGGCACGAACGGCTCGGCGCCAAGCGGCTCGGCCAACGACCTCCTCAACTTCCTCCTCGGCCAATGAACGGACGCGGAAGAGTCGGCTCACTGGCGGCGTCGCCCACGATGGTCGGGGCGATCACGACGCTGATCATCCTGGTCGCCGTCTTCCTGGCGTACAACGCCAACAACGGCCTGCCGTTCGTGCCCATCTACAAGGTCTCGGCGGAGATCTGCGACGCCGCGCGGCTCGGACCCAACAACGAGGTCAGGATCGGCGGCAACCGCGTCGGCGCCGTGGAGTCGATCGACACGGTGCCGGCCCCGCCCAGCAGCGGCTGCGTGGCGGCCGACGGGTCGAGCGCCTCGACGGTCGCCAAGCTCAACCTGAAGCTCGACAAGAGCGCCGACCCGATTCCCGCCGACTCGACCGTCCGGGTCCGCTACCGCTCCTCGTTCGGGCTCAAGTACCTCGAGATCACCCGCGGCACCAGCGCCACCGGCGTCCCGGCGGGGGGCACGATTCCGATCTCCCAGTCGCAGCAGCAGGTCGAGTTCGACGACGTCTACAACACCTTCGACACCGCGACCCGGGAGAACAGCCGCCGCGTCCTGCAGGGGTTCGGCGATGCCTTCGCCGCGCGGGGCGCGTCGCTGAACGAGGCGATCGGCGCCCTCAACCCGCTGTTCGCGAACCTGCGCCCCGTCTCGAAGGCGCTCGCCGACCCGGCCACGCAGCTGGTGCGCTTCTTCCCCGAGCTCGCCGATGCGGCTCGGATCGTCGCCCCCGTCGCCGTCGACAACGCCGAGCAGTTCACCAACGGCGCGATCGCTTTCGGCGCGATCTCCTCCGATCCCCAGGCCCTCCGGGACACGATCTCGGGAGGCCCACCGGCGCTCGAGGCCGGGCTCCGCTCGCTGCCGGTGCAGCAGCCGTTCCTGGCCGAATTCGCGGACTTCTCGAAGCTGCTGCAGCCCGGCGTTCGTGACCTGCGCGCGGCGCTCCCGGTACTGAACCAGGCGGTCTCGCTCGGCAAGAAGGTGCTGCCGCGGACGGTGCCGATGAACCACGACCTCCAGGACGTGATGGAGGAGCTCAACAACCTGGTCGCCGATCCGTCGACGCTGACCAGCCTGAACAGGCTCGGAGACACCTTCAACCTCGCCCAGGACGCGGGGGCGAAGATCGGCCCGTATCAGGAGGTCTGCAACTACTGGAACTACTGGGTCACGTACCTGACCTCGCACTTCGAGCTGCCCACCCCGTTCGGGTTCGCTGAGCGCGTCATCCCGCCGTCGATCGCCGGCAGCACCAGCCCGAACGCCCTGCCGCGGAACCCGATGGACAACTACTCGGGCGGCCAGGGCGACGGCCGCTTCGCGAGCAGCCCGCTGGTGCCCCCCGCTGACCAGGGCAAGTTCTCGCCGCTCAACGGGCCGCCGAACGGCGGCAGCTTCCCCGGCTACCAGAACAACGGGATTCCGGTCCTGCACGGCAACCCCTACGGCCCGGCTGTCTCGGACGGCCAGCCGAACTGCCAGGCCGGGCAGACCGGTTACGTCCTGGGCGAGGCACTGATCCCCGGGCAGACGAAGGACAACCCCACCTTCGGCGTTCAGAACGTGGCCAAGTCCGCGGGCATGCCGCCGCTGGGCAAGACCGATCTCTTCCTCGAGCAAGACGGGGCTCGAATCTTCGGACCGGGGGCCGGCTGATGAACCCGAACCACAGCCGCCGGATCTCCAACGTCCAGATCGGCCTGATCGCGATCGTGCTCACGATCTTCGCCTTCTACCTCGCCTTCACGAAGTCGATCCCGTTCATCGGCGGCGGCGGGTACGAGCTCAAGGCCGTCTTCGCCAACGCGCAGAACATCCGCGCGAAGAGCCCGGTGCGGATCTCGGGTGTGAACGTCGGCGAGGTCACCGACGTCCAGCACGTCGTCGATTCGAACGGTCAGGGCCAGAACGCCGCGGTGGTCACCATGGACGTCAAGGACAGCGCCCTGCCGATTCGCCAGGACGCCACCCTGCAGCTGCGGCCGCGGCTGTTCCTCGAGGGCAACCTCTTCGTCGACCTGCATCCGGGCAGTCCGGGCGCGCCGGAGCTGGATAGCGGCTCTGTGGTCCCGGAGAACCAGACGTCGCAGTCCGTCCAGTTCGACCAGGTGCTCAGCTCGCTTGACGCCCCCGTGCGTCAGGACCTCCAGATCTTCCTGAAGGAGTTCGGCGGCGCCCTCGACAAGTACGGCGGAGCGCAGGGCTTCCAGGAGTCATTCAGGACCTCTCCGGCGGCCTTCGAGTACACGTCGCAGGTCAACCAGGCGCTGCTCGGCACCCAGCCGGGTGACCTCGCCGGCTTCGTCTCGAACCTCGACGTCGTCGCCCGCGAACTCAACGCGAACAGCAGCGATCTCCAGGGACTGATCGGGAACCTGAACTCGGTCAGCGGTGCTTTCGCGGCCAACCAGGCGTCGCTGCGCGAGGCGATCATCGAGCTCCCGCAGACGCTCGCGGTGGGTCGCCCCGCCCTGTTCAAGCTCAACCGCGACTTCCCGCCGCTGCGCGCGTTCGCACGCGAGGCCCTGCCGGGCGTCAAGTCGGCGAACAAGGCCCTCGATTACGCGAACCCGTGGATCGGGCAGCTCCGCCAGCTCGTCTCCAAGCCCGAGCTTCGCGGCCTCGTCAACGACCTGCGGCCGACGATTCCCGATCTCGCCTCCCTGAGCAGGGCCTCGCTGCCCTTCCTGGAGCAGGTCAGGGCGCTGTCGTCCTGCTTCAACGACGTCGTCATCCCGTGGAGCAACACGCCGATCCCGAACAACGACAGCGACCCGCCCGCCGGCAAGGTCTACCAGGAGACCGCCTACGGCTTCAGCGGCGTGGCGGGCGAGAGCCGCTCGGGTGACGCCAATGGCCAGGAGTTCCGCGTCCTCGGCGGCGGCGGGACAAACACGATCGCCCCGTTCTCGACTCCCGACCTACCGAGCCAGCTGACCGGCGTCTCCCCGTTCAGCTTCCTCGGCTCCGAGCCGGCCAAGCAGTCCTCGCTGAAGACTCCGTTCCGTCCCGACGTCCCCTGCGAGACGCAGGATCCGCCGAACCTGAACAGCGAGATCGGCCCGGCTCCCGCCACCAACGAGAGCGGGAAGAGCGCCACGGTGGCGCCACCCGGTGAGCAGGCGCTGATCGACCGCTACACGGCGCTGCTCACCCAGTTCGACAAGGCGAAGAAGCTGCGCGCCGACGGCTCTCTGCCGGAGGCGAAGCAGCTGCTCTCGACGGTGCTGCCGCAGTACGCGGCCTGGAGCAAGGATTGGGCCGCGTTCCAGAGCGCGAACGGGGTGCGGACGAGCGCCCCGGCCGCGCCCGCCACGAAGGGCGGTCGCTGATGCGCAAGGCGATCCGCGACCATCTCCGCGACTTCATCGCCATCCTCGGCCTGCTGGTCGTGGCGCTGTTCGCGACCTACATCATCGTGCAGAACCAGCGCCTGCGGATACCGCTGCTGGAGGCGAAGCCGTTCGAGCTCAAGGCGGAGATGACCACCGCCCAGGCGGTCACTCCCGGTCAGGGCCAGACCGTCCGGGTGGCCGGCGTCCGGGTCGGGGACATCTCCTCCGTCGACTACGAGGACGGGCACGCCGTCGTGACGATGGCAATCGACCGCAAGTTCCTGCCCGTCTACAAGAACGCCACGATTCTGCTGCGCCCCAAGACGGGCCTCAAGGACATGTTCCTCGAGCTCGATCCGGGGACCAACTACAACCCGAACTCCAATGACGACGAGTTCCAGAACGGCGGCACGATCCCGGTCGCCAACACCGCGCCCGATACGAACGTCGACCAGATCCTGGCTGCGCTGGACGGCGACACCCGGGCGTATCTGCGGCTGCTGCTGGTCGGCGGGGGCCAGGGCCTGAACGGCCGGGGCAAGGACCTCGGCAAGCTGCTCGGCAGCCTCGGGCCGATCAACAGGGGCCTGGCGCGGCTCAACACCCAGGTGGCTACGCGCAAGGAGAACCTCGCCCGCCTGATTCACAACATGAACCTTCTCTTCGGCACCGTCGGGCAGGACGGTCAGGGGATCGAGCAGCTCGTCTCAGCCTCCAACCATGCACTCGGCGCGATCGCCAGCCAGACGCCCGACGTGGAGCGGACGGTCTCCCTGCTCGGGCCGACGCTGCGGACGACCCGCGTCGCGCTCACCAAGACGGACCAGCTCGCCACCGTGCTCGGGCCGACGATCAACAGCCTGCGGCCATTCGCGCGCAAGCTCAAGCCGGTCAACGACTCACTCGCGAGTCTCGCCCAGGCGACCTACGAGCCGGTGAAGAACGACATCCGGCCCTTCGTCCGGAGCGCCCGGCAGCCGGTGCGCAACCTGCGGCCGGCGGCCAAGAACCTCGTGGCGGCGACGCCCCGCCTGACCACCGTCGGCGAGAAGCTCAACAAGCTCTTCAACATGGCGGCCTACAACCCGAAGGGGGCCGAGGACGCCGGGACGACGGGCCGCGACGAGGGTTACCTGTACTGGCTCGGTTGGCTGGGCCACGTCGGCAACAGCACCTTCGCCTCGCAGGACGCCCACGGGGTCTACCGGCACGTCTACGTGGTGGCCACCTGCAACACGGTGAAGTCGATCCTCGCCACCAGCCCGCTGGCCCCCGCACTCACGGGCTTCGGACAACTCGTCGGGACGGTGTGCCCGCCATGAGCCGGGTGAACGGAGAGAGCGACTGATGCAGAAGTCAGCACCCTCCATCGGGCGAATCCTCGTGGCGGTCGGCTTCACGCTGTCCTGCTTTGCGCTGTTGCTCTTCCTCTGGGTGACGTTCGGTGGCCCGGTGCCGTTCAAGCCGGAGAGCTACCGGTTCACCGCCGACTTCCCCGAGGCGATCACCCTGGCGAAGGAGGCGGATGTCCGCATCGGCGGCGTCTCCGTGGGCAAGGTCAAGGACCTCGCACTGGCGCCCGACAGCGAATGCCAGCAGGACCCAGCGACCTGCAACACGACGCGCGCCACGATCGAGATCGAGCCGCAGTACGCCCCGATCTCATCGGACGCTCGGGCGATCCTCCGCTCGAAGACGTTGCTGGGCGAGACCTACGTCGAGCTCACCAGCGGCAGCCAGGTCCAGCCCGGCCAGGCCGACAACACGAATGCCACCGCGCAGGCGAATTCGATCGACGTCGGCCAGATCTCCGGCGACGACGCGCCCGGCCCGATCCCCGAGGGCGGCCACCTGGCGCAGACGCAGGTGCAGAACCAGACTCAGATCGACGAGATCTTCCAGGGGTTCGACCAGCAGACTCGCGAGGCGTTCCAATCGTGGATGCAGAACTCCGCCATCGCGGTCAACGGGCGCGGCCTCGACCTGAACGATGCCTTCGGCAACCTCGGTCCTTTCGCCTCGGACGCCAGCGACGTGCTCGGAACGCTGCGGCAGCAGGAGCAGTCACTGCGCACGCTGGTCCACAGCACCGGCGATGTCTTCGCGGCCCTGACCGAGCACGATCAGGCCCTCGCCGGCGCGATCGTCGGCGCGAACCGGACCTTCGGGGCGCTCGCCTCTCAAAGCAGGGCCCTCTCGGACACGTTCAAGATCCTCCCGACGTTCGAGAACGAGAGCCGGCTGACGCTCGACCGGCTGAAGCCGTTCGCCGAGGACGCCCGCCCGGTCTTCCACGACCTGCGGCCGGTGGCGCGCGACCTGAGCCCCACGCTTCACGACGTGCGCCGGCTGTCCCCCTACGCGCGCAAGCTCTTCAGGAACTTCGATCCGCTGATCAAGGCGTCCAGCACGGGACTCCCGTCGCTGCGCAGCTTCGTGCGCGAGCTCCGCCCGGTGATGGACGGCCTGGACCCGTTCCTCGCGAACTTCAACCCGCTCCTGCGCTGGCTGGACTACCAGGCGCCGGTCGTGGGCGACTTCCTCTCCAACCCCTCCTCCTCGACGGCGGACTTCCTGCCCGCCCAAGCCGGCCAGAACGCGCCTCTGCATCTGTCGCGGCAGATGACGATCTTCACGGCGGAATCGGCGTCGATCTACCAGAACCGCCTGGCGACCAACCGCGGCAACGGCTACCTGCAGCCCTTCGCGATCGGCAGCTTCTATCCGACGACCCAATCCGAGATCTTCCCGAGCCATGACTGCAGCAACACCTTCGGCGGGCAGCAGGTGACCCACAACCCACCGTCCAGCCCAGCCCAGGAGGAGAGCGGGCAGTTCCCCTTCTCGTCGGTGATCAATCCCACGAACCCGAACCAGGTCGGTCCCAACTTCCCCGGCGGCACGCCCGCGAGCCCGGGTCCCTCAGCCTACGCCGCCTGCACGATCGCGCCAGATTTCCCGTCGCTCTTCGGCGGCGGCAAGGTCCCGGTCGTCAGCCGGGATCCCTAGACCGCGGGTCGACGCCACTAGGATTGGCCTCCGTCAACGGAGAGGGTGAGCATTTGGCGTACTTCAAGGACGCCCAGGAGGTCTACGACACCATCGGCCAGCTGTTCACCGAGCTCGCGGCGGACGAGGAGCTGGCACCCAAGTTCCGCCAGGCGAACACGATCGTCCAGTACCAGCACCGCGAGCCCGACTCGACGATCACGGTCCGGTTGAGCCAGGAGGAGCCGACCGACATCGACTTCGGCGAGACCGAGATGGAGCCGGAGGTCGTGATGAGCATGGAGGCGGACACCGCCCACCGCTTCTGGCTCGGGCAGGTGAATGTGACCACCGCCCTCGCCCGCGGTGAGATCAAGGCGAGCGGCCCGGTCGCAAAGATCCTCAAGCTCGTACCGCTCACAAAGCCGGCCTTTCCGCGCTACAAGGCCCTGCTCGAGGCCCAGGGGCGCGACGATCTGGTCAGGATCGATTGAGCGCGAAGGAGGAGGCGCAGGAATGGACCGCGATCGTCTCGGGCCTGGCTGAGGAGCGCGGACTTCGCTACGAGCCGATCGGCGGCATCAATCCGGTCGGGGCACCGGTCGCCCTCTGCCCCGGCGGCACCAATCGGATCACTGGAGAGCTCAGCGACGGGTTCTTCGGCTCCTCGTGCGACGCCGATGAGCACGAGGAGGGGGGCTTCCTGAACAAGGCGCTGGTCCCCGGCGCGGTGTTGGTGAAGTCGCACATGCCCGACCTCGCGACGGTGGTGCCGGTCTTCGACGTCGAATCGATCGAGCGCACCGCTGGGGACACGGTCGACCGGTTGTCCCGCCGCCGGGTCGAGTTCGAGAGCATCGACTTCAACAAGCGGTTCATCGCCACCGTCCCGCAGGACCACGACCCGGTGGCGCTGCGCGAGCTCTTCAGCCCGGGTTTCATCGACTGGATCACCCGGATCCCGGCCGAGGTGGACTTCGGCATCACCGAGCAGCAGCTCTTCTTCCACTGGCGGCTGCGCGAGCGGTCGAAGGAGGAGCTGAAGGAGGCGCTCAAGTCCGGCGGCGGCATCTTCGACCGGCTCCATCGCGAGATGGAGGAGAACAACCTCGACATCTACAAGCCGGGTCCCTGGAACGCCGGCCTGGAGCCGTTTCCGCAGACGGCGGTATGAGCGAGGGTGCGCCGCAGCCGAAGGCGAGGCGCAACCCGTTTCAGGCTTCCTTCCGCTCCTTGAGCCGGCGCCGGTAGGTGCGGTAGAAGCCCGGGCCCTTCTTGACGAAGTCGCGGAACCGCCCCATTCCCTTGGGGATCTCGAATCCGCCGACGACCCTGCGGGGCACGAGCTCGAGCCCGTCGGCTGAGCGGACCAGGGTGCCGCGCACCTGCATGTTGCGCTGCCAGGTGAAGTCGGGGGCGTGGGCGTGGACGGTGAGGCAGGCACGGCCCTCGATCACTGGAACGCCGGCGGGCTCGGCGGCGATCCGGACCTCGCGGCGCGACCGATCGACGGCGTAGGGGACGCGGACTGAGATCGGGAAGCCGTCGGGCCCGAGCCAACTGAGCACGCCGGTCCGGTGCTGGTTGAGGGTCTCCATTCGCTGATCCCAGACGGGTGCGCCGCCGGCGGGCGTCCCGTGCTCCTCTGATGGCTCCTCGCTGTGCCCCGAGCGCACCTCCTCGAGATGGGCGCCGTGGACGGCCGGTGCTTCCGTGAGATCCCCGTCCGGCCAGACGAAGACCCGCTCGGGGCGGACCTTGATGTACACCCGGGCGTAGTAGAAGTTGAACATCGGCTGCAATGGCCTCGGCGGGTGCATCTTCTTCGTGGCTGGCAACTTCTCTCCCGACTCGCGGAGGTAGCGGTCGGCGTTGGCCTTCAGGTCGTGGTCGTCGACGGTTGCGGTGCCCTGGACGAGGACGGCGGTCGGGCTGTCGATCCCGGATCCCGTGGGATCCGAGAAGAGCAGCGAGACGCTCGGATGCCCCCGTGCGTCGTCCGCCTTCTTGGGGTAGCCGAGACCCGTGGTCACGTCGATCGTCGGGTCGCCCTGCTCGTAGTATGGCGTGACCGGCCAGGTGATCGGCTGCTTGTTCGAGGCGACCGTCGTGAACTCGCAGGTGATGAAGCGATCGAAAGCGTCGCGGGCTTCCTGCGGCAGGCTGCTCGTCATGGGTCCGATTGTTACGGAAGGTCGTCCGGAAGCACGATGCGGCGCGCCTCGCCCTCGCCCACGACCTCCGGCTCGACCGGCCTCACGACACGCCGCCTCGCCGCCTCGAGAGCCTCCCCGGCGTTTCCGTACCCCACGAGCGACTCGAGGTGCTTGATGGTGGGGAAGACGAGCGGGAGTTCGCCGGCCCGATGCGCGTCGAGCGCGGCCTGCGGGCCGAACCAGCCGGCGTCGACGGTCTCGGAGCCATCCGGCCGCGGGGGAGAGTGCGCGGGGGCCAGCGCCACATAGAAGCGCGTGTCGAAGCGGATCGGCACGATCCTCGGCGTGATCCAGCGCGAGTAGGCGATCAGCTCATCCGACGGAACCTCGATGCCGGCCTCCTCGCCCAGCTCCCTCACCGCTGCCACTCGGTGGGCCTCCTCGCCGTCACCGTCCTCCGCGTCGACCGAGCCGCCAGGAAAGACCCAGACGCCCGGCATGAAGCGGGCCTCCGGATTGCGGCGCACGAGCAGGACCTGCAGGCCCCGCTCGACGTGCTTCCCGCCGCGGCGCAGAAGAATCACGGTTGCGGCGGGGCGGGGGGTGGCCGGCGGCTCACCCTCGTCCCTCAGAGGGGCACCCCCGGCCTCGGGCAGCTGGTTCACGGACCGCACACTCTCCGGAGGAGTGCCATGCGAGGACCGTACTCGTTACCCTGCCGCCCGATGCCTGCCGAGACCACCACCAAGCAGCTCTACATCTGCACCTCCTGCGGATTCATCTACGACCCGGACGAGGGCGACCCAGATGGCGGTGTTCCTCCCGGAACCGCCTTCGAGGACATCCCCGACGACTGGTTCTGCCCCGTCTGTGGCGCCCGCAAGGCCGACTTCGAGCCGTACGAGGACTAGTCAGGCGGCTTCGAGCAGGGCCGCGTCGAGGCGGCCCCTGGCGCCCGAATCGAGCTCGGCGACGGGGTAGGCCGCCCGGATCGACTGCCCGACGACCTCCACCAGGCGATGCAGGTCCCGCTTGGAGATCGAGAGGGGCGGCATCAGGACGATCACGTCCCCGAGCGGCCGCACGATCACGCCACGCCGGCGCGCCTCGAGCACCACACGATGACCGAGCCGCAGCTCCGGGTCGTGCTCGCCGAGGTCGATGCCGGCCATGAGGCCGCGTTGGCGAACCTCCTTCACCTCCGGCATCCCCTCGACCTGAGCCAGCCAGTCGGAGAGCAGGCGGATCTTCGGCTGGATCCGCACCAGCGTCCGTTCCCGCTCGAAGACATCGAGGGAGGCGATCGCCGCCGCGCAGGCGAGCGGATTGCCGGTGTAGGTATGGCCGTGGAAGAAGGTCTTGAACTCGGAGTGCGAGCCGAGGAAGGCCTCGTAGATCCGCTCGGTCGCGAGCGTGGCGGCGAGCGGCATGTAGCCGCCGGTCAGGCCCTTCGCCACGCAGAGCAGGTCGGGGGAGACGGCCTCCTGCTCACAGGCGAACATCGTCCCGGTCCGCCCGAAGCCGGTCGCGACCTCGTCGCAGATCAGCAGCGCACCGTGCCGGTCACAGAGGCGCCGAACCGCGCGCAGATACCCCGGCGGGTGCGTGATCATGCCCGCCGCTCCCTGGACGAGCGGTTCCATCACGACCGCGGCCACCTCCTCCTCGCGCCTGGCTAGGAGCCGCGCGATGTCGTCCACGTCGCCGGGCTTGGCGCGGTGCGTCTCGAAGAGCAGCGGGTCGAACGTGGAGTGGAAGAGCGACATCCCGCCGACCGAGACCGAGCCGATGGTGTCCCCGTGGTAGGCCTGATCGAGGCAGACGAAGGAGGTCTTCCGCACGTGCTGGCCACCACGCTGCCGCCAGTACTGGAACGCCATCTTGAGTGCGACCTCGACCGCAGTCGACCCCGAGTCCGAATAGAAGACGCGGCTGAGGCCGGCGGGCGCGATCTCGATCAGGCGGGCGGCGAGCTCGGAGGCCCTGGGATGCGAGAGGCCGAGCATCGTCGAGTGGGCAACGCGGTCGAGCTGGTCGCGAATCGCGGCGTCGATCTCCGGATGCCGGTGGCCGTGGACGTTGCACCAGAGCGAGGAGACTCCGTCCAGGTAACGGCGCCCCTCCGTGTCGATCAGCTCCGTCCCCTCGGCCGCCTCGATCATCAGCGGCTCCTCCGTCACCCAGTCGCGCTGTTGCGTGAAGGGATGCCAGAGGTGATCGTGATCGAGCCGGGCAGCCTTCTCCATTCGCTGCTCGCCAAAATAAGATCGCCGCCGGATGGACCCGCGAGGGCTGGTGCGGGCACCTTCGCATCTACACCCCGGTGTGACGCATGTCACACACGCTTCCAGTTCTGAAATGGTTGCACGCGTGTAAACTTTTCTCAGATGGAAGCAGCGACCCGCACCCAGGGGACCAGTCCCAGAAAGACGGCCGGCGAGCTGTCGCTCAAGCTCGGCGCGTTCCTGCTGCGCTGCATGAGCGGCGGCAGCAGCGACGTCTTCCGGGTGCTCGACGAGAGCGGCCTGACCTTCAGTCAGATGAAGGTCCTGGTCGAGCTCGAGTCGCCCGACGAGGACGCCCGCACCGTCACCACCCTGTCCGACGAGCTCGGGATCTCCCCGGCGTCGGCCAGCCGGGCGGCGGACGGCCTGGTCCGCAAGAAGCTCGCCACGCGGGTCGAGGATCCCGATGACCGCCGCGTCCGCCGTCTGACCCTGACGTCGCGGGGACGTGACCTCGCCGATCGGATCATCTCTGCACGGCTCGCCGGGCTCGAGGACTTCACGGCCTCGCTCGGCGACGACGAGCGACGAAAGCTTGAGGCGGCTCTCGACGCGCTCCTGAAGCGCCCCGAGATCGCCGAGATCTACGACACCTATGAGAGGAAGACACGCCGATGACGCGCTACCGACACCTGGTCACGGACGACAACCGCAAGTGGTGGACGCTCGGAGCCATGTGCTTCGCGCTGTTCATGGTCATGCTCGACAACACGGTCGTCAACGTGGCCCTGCCGTCGATCCAGCGCGAGATCGGCGCCCAGCTGTCGGCCCTGGAGTGGGTCATCAACGGCTACACGCTCACCTTCGCCGTGCTGATCGCCACGGGCGGGCGCCTCGGCGACATCTTCGGCCGCCGGCGGATGTTCCTCGCTGGCGTGATCATCTTCGCCGTCACCTCGGCGACGGCCGGCTTCGCCCAGGACCCCGCCATGCTGATCGGCAGCCGGGCGATCCAGGGCGTCGGCGCAGCGCTGATGATGCCCGCGACGCTCTCGATCATCACCCACGCCTTCCCCGCGGCTGAGCGCGGCAAGGCGATCGGCACCTGGGCGGGCGTCTCCGCCCTGGCGCTGTCGATCGGGCCGGTCATCGGCGGCTTCCTCACCGAGTATGTGAGCTGGCGCGCGATCTTCTTCATCAACCTCCCGGTCGCGGCCGGCGCGGTCGCCGCGACCGTCTTCGCGGTCAGGGAGTCGCGCGACGAGACGGTCGACCGCCGGGTGGACTACCCCGGCGTCGTCTCGCTCACGGCGGCTCTCACCGCCATCGTCCTCGCCCTGATCGAGGGCAACAGCTGGGGTTGGGGCTCGCCGCAGATCGTCGCCCTGCTGGTCGGCGGCGTGATCGGCCTCGCAGCCTTTGTCGTGATCGAGATGCGCGTGGCCGCGCCGATCGTCGAGTTCGACCTCTTCCGCACCCGCCAGTTCATCGGCACCAACCTTGTCGCGTTCATCATCACCTTCGCCATGATGGGCACCTTCTTCTTCATGGCGCTCTACATGCAGGACATTCTCGGCTACAGCGCCCTGGAGGCCGGCGTCAGGTTCCTGCCGACGACGCTCGTGATCGCGGCGGTGGCACCGATCTCGGGCCGTCTGGCCGACCGCCTCGGGCCGGCGACGCCCATGAGCGCGGGCCTGGCGGTCCTCGCCGTCTCGATGTTCATGTTCGCCGGCATCTCCACCACCACGACCTACAGCGGGCTGTTGATCCCGTTCATCCTCATGGGCTTCGGCATCGCCCTGGTGATGTCCCCGATGTCGACAGCCGCCATGAACGCCGTGAACGTGCAGAAGTCGGGCGTTGCCTCGGGAATCCTTCAGATGTCCAGGATGGTCGGCGCTTCCGTCGGAGTCGCCGCGACCGGCGCGATCTTCCAGGCGCAGCTCGGTGGCGGCTTCAACCCCTCGGCCCTCGCGACGGCCCCCGAGCAGGCGCGAGCGGTCTTCGTCGACGCCCTCAGCAGCGCGATGCTGCTGGCGGCGTTCGTGGTCGTCGCAGGTCTGGTCGTCTCCCTGCTCCTGGTTCGCGGCGCGCGTACCAAGCGGGTCGATTCGCTGCACGCCGCCGAGGAGGCCGCCCCCGCCGTCCCGGTGGTCGCGGCGACCGAGGAGCTCACCGAGGGCCGGGCCGCCTAGGCGGCCCGCAGCCGCCGCTCGGGCTCGCTGAGGCCGAGCGGCGGCCAACTCTCGGGCTTCGTCGGCTCGAGGTGATGAAGCATCTCGACCCGCACCGAG
>DASTAI010000045.1:0-3053 GCA_035712865.1 Solirubrobacterales bacterium | reverse complement strand
GCTGCATCTGCCAGATCGAAGTCGCGGAGCAGCCGATCGGCGCGTTCGGCGGCCTCCTCCCGGGAGAGGTCGAAGAGTCGCCCGAACATCTCGAGGTTCTCGCGCCCGGTCAGCAGCTCGTCGACGGCGGCGAACTGGCCGGTCAGGGCGATCTGCTCGCGAACTGCGGCCGGCTGCTGGGCGACGTCTTGGCCGAGGATCTCGGCTCGGCCCGAATCCGGCGGGACGAGCGTGGAAAGGATCCGGACGAGGGTTGTCTTGCCCGCGCCGTTCGGGCCGAGCAGCCCGAAGACGGCTCCTTCCGGAACCTCGAGATCGACTCCCGCCAGCGCCTGGGTTTCGCCGAAGCGCTTCGCAACACCCTCGACCCGGATCGCCGGACCGCCGCGCCCCAGCTCTTGGGATTCCGGCCGGTGCGGGGGCGACGCCACGGCCATTTGATCCTCAGGAGCGATGCCTAATACCTCGAGCCGGAGTATCCCCCTTCCGAACACAACTTCGGCCCGTCCCGCGAGATAATGGGTGGTCGATGTCGGGGGAGAACGTCGAGATTCTGAGGCGGGCGATGCCCGAATCCGGTCCTGCGAATCCGGAGGACCTGTTCTCGATTCTCGATGAGAACGTCGAGTGGGATTACGTGGGCGCGTTTCCAGAGATTCAGACTGCACACGGTCCTGCGGAGGTCCGCGAATTCCTTCGAGAATGGTCGGAAGCATTCGACGATTTCAGCTTCCAGGCTGAAGAGATGGTCGACGCAGGGGACTCCGTCGTGGTCCGCGTGCGTCAATCGGGGCGCGGCAAGGAGACCGGCGCGCGGGTCGAAAACCACGCTTGGCAGGTGTTCACCCTTCGCAACGGAAAGGTGGTCCATTGCCGGGGGTATGAGACAAAGGCGCAGGCCCTCGAGGCCGTCGGACTGTCGGAATAGAGCGCCAAACCCGCGCCCCCCTCACATTTCTCCAGCCCCCTAACGGGCGCGAAAGTCATTCACCGGCGGCCGCCATCGCCAGAACCGAGCCGATCCGCATTCCCGTCTCACTCCACGTCTCACCACGGTCGCCGCTTTGCAGGATGCGGCCGTCCGACATCCCCGCGAGCAGCTCCCCGTTGGTCACGGCGAGGGCGTAAGGCATCGAATCTCCGGGCAACCCAAGCCGGCGCCAGGCTCCGTCCTCCCAGACATAGAGCCTTCCGGCGGCCTCCTCGCCCGCGTGGGCCGTCCACGGTCCCGAGGCCGCCGATACGTACCAGCGGTCAGGATCGGCCGGATCGAGCGCCAGAGCCCAGCAGTAGCCGAGGTCACGTCCGGCGTCTACGGCCTCCCAGCCGACGCCGCCGTCGCGGCTCCAGGCTGCCCCATCACCGGCGGCCTCATAGGTGCGCCCCAGCGCGGAGGGATGCCAGGCGAGGCAGTGGGCATCGCGCTTCGCCCCGGGGCGGTGGTCCGTGAAGCTGCGACCACCGTCCTCGCTGTACATCACGCCGCCGAGCTCGATCCCGACCAGCAGGCGCTCGGGAACATGGGGATCCGGTGCGATCCACCGGACATGATGAGTCCATGGCCGCGGTGGAAAGCTCCACTGATCCTTCGAGGGAATCTCCTGCAGCGCCTCGAGCTCGGTCCAAGGTCCGCCGTCCCTGGAGACGAACAGGCGGCTCGGTTCGGTGCCGGCGTAGAGCCCGCCGTCAGCCCCGCTGATCGCCACCGAGAGCACGTCGCGCTCGGGAAGATCGATCGGCTCCCAGCTCCGACCGCCGTCCGAGCTCAGTCGCGCGCCGTCCCCCGGGGTCCCGACCAGGACCCGCTCGCCGTCGGTGGCGACACAGGTGGCCGAGAGGCCTTCCAGCACTGGGCGGGCAGCCCACGACTGGCCGTCCCAGTCGAGGCGCGTCACTCGGTCGTCGCGCGAGCAGACGTACGCCGGCATCCCGATCAGTATTACCTCGGGGCAGCGGGGCGGCGCCGGATTCGCCGGCCGAAAGCAACGAGGCGAGCCAGATAGCCGCAGTAGGGAGCGCCGGGGCAGCGGATGGACGAGAGCGCGACCGTCTCGACCTCCTCATCCTCGGCCCGCCGGTGCCGCCCCGGCATGAAGACCAGGGCCACCACGAGGCTTATCGCGCAGAGCACCGCGGCGACCACAAAGGCGCCCTTGAAACCGTGGGTGAGGGCGGCGGGCAGTGGCGAGCCGAAGTCGAGCGCGCTCGTGATCCGGCTCGTGGAGACCGAGGAGAGGATCGCCAGGCCGAGCGAGCCGCCCACCTGCAGGGTGGTGTTGAGCAGTCCGGAGGCGAGCCCTGACTCGGCCGGGGCCACACCGGTGGTCGCCGCGATCGTGACTCCGACGAAGGAGAGCCCGAGCCCGGCGCCGATGATGGTGATAGCCGGCAGGACGTGGCTCGCGTAGTCGCCGTGACCGGAGACGCCGGTGAGGAACAAGAATCCCGCTGCGGTAAGCACCACTCCCGCCGCCACCACCGGCTTCGGCGTGAAGCGGTCCACCAGCCGCGAGGCAGCCGCCGAGGCCCCGATCAGGGTGACGCTGAACGGCAGGTACGCAACCCCGGTCTTGAGGGCGCTGTAGCCGAGCACCTGCTGCAGGTAGAGGGTGCAGAAGTAGAACATCCCGAACAACGCCGCCGCCAGGAGCAGGAAGGTCACGTCTGCGGCCGTCAAGCTGCGGTTCTTGAAGATCCGCAGCGGGACCAGCGGATCGTCCTGGCGGCGCTCGATCCAGATGAAGGCCGCGATCAGCGCCGCGGCGACGGCGAAGCCCGCAAGGTTCCGCGCCGAGCCCCAGCCCCAGCTCTCGGCCTTGATCAGAGTGAAGACGAGGGCGGTCGTCCCCAACGTGATTGCGATTGCGCCCTCGGCGTCGTAGCCGCGCGAGCGGACCTCGGCGCGGCTCTCCGGGATGACCCGCGGAGTCAGCGCCAGCACGGCAGCCGCGACGGGGACGTTGATGAAGAAGACCCAGCGCCAGGTGAGCACCTCGACCAGCACTCCGCCAAGCAGCAGCCCGATCGCTCCGCCCACTCCCGCGATAGACCCC
>DASTAI010000044.1:0-6275 GCA_035712865.1 Solirubrobacterales bacterium | reverse complement strand
GCCGGCGACGCCGACGTTGTCGGTGGAGGCCGTCCAGGCAAGATCGATTTGAGTCGTGCTGAGCGCCGTCGCGGTGAGTCCGGCGGGCGCTGAGGGCGGTGTCGTGTCGGCCGCGGCCGGGGTGCTCACCGTCACAGCCGCGGTGTAGGGACCGAGATTTCCAGCGGCATCGACCGCCCGCACCTGGTAGCGGTAGGTGGTCGAGGGTGCCAGGCCGGTGTCACTGTACGAAGTCGCTGTGGGTGTGCCCACCTGGGAGAAGTTGGTGCAGCCCGTGCCCTGGCAGCGCTCCACCAGGTAGCCGGCGACGCCGACGTTGTCTGTGGCGGCCGTCCAGCTCAGGTCGATCCGGCTGCCGCTGACCGCCGTGCCCGCAAGCCCGGTGGGCGCCGAGGGTGGCGTCATATCGGGCGACTGTGTTGTCGTGGAGGCGCTCGCGGAATAGGGGCTGAAGTTGCCGGCGGCATCGACCGCCCTGACCTGGTAGCGGTAGGTGGTCGAGGGCGCCAGGCCCGTGTCGCTGAAGGAGGTCGCGCTGGGCGTTCCCACCTCGGTGAAGTTCGTGCAGCCCGCACCCTGGCAGCGCTCGACCCGGTAGCCGGCGACCCCGACGTTGTCCGTCGAGGCCGTCCAGTTCAGGTCGACCCGATTGCCCCCGACCGCAGTCCCCGCAAGCCCGGTGGGCGCGGAGGGCGGCGTCGCATCGGGAGCGGTCGGCAGGATGGGCGCGTTCATATCGCTCTGGACCTCGGCCTGGGTGAGCGCCCGGTTGTAGACGCGGGCCTCGTCGATCAGCCCCTGGAAGTACTCGCCATAGGGGCTGTTACCGCCGATCCAGAGCGGACTGTTCGTGGTCTGGATGGCGCCGCTCATCGCGCGGCTCGAGACGAGGTTGCCGTTGATGTAGAGCCGGGCGGTGAGACCGTCGTAGGTGAAGGCCACATCGGTCCAGGCGTTGACCGGGCTGGCGGTCGGGCCGCTCAGATACTGGGTGCTGCCACCGAAGGTCCCTCCTCCCGAGGGCCGGAGAGGCCCGTCGGTGTTGCTGGCGTTCAGGAAGTAGGCGTCGGACTCGTGTTGGAGGATCGTCTTCCAGCCGCTCTGGCTGGCGGTCGGCTGGATCCAGGCCGAGAGGGTCATTCCCGACGTCAGGTCCAGCGAAGCCGAATCGGGGACCCGAACCACGCTGTTCGCGCCGTTGAAGCTCACGGCGTTGCCGTAGCGACCCAGGGTGGTCCAGGTGGCGCTGGTCAGCGTTCCGACGTTCCCATTGCCTGAGGAATCCGCCGTGGTGGTGCCGTTCCCCTCGCCGAAGGCCCAGGCTCCGACCAGTCCCGGCGGCGGCGGCGGAGCGGAGGCCGTGGTGGCCTGGGCGATGGCGGAGTAGCCGCTGAAGTTGCCGGAAGGATCGATTGCCCGCACCCGGTAGCGGTAGGTGGTCCCGGGCGCAACAGCGGTGTCGTTGAAGCTCGTGGCCGTGGGTGCGCCCACCTCGGCGAAGTTCGTGCAGCCGACCCCCGCGCAGCGCTCGACCCGGTAGCCGGCGACGCCGACGTTGTCGGTTGATCCAGTCCAGCTCAGCCCCACCTGGCTGGTGCCGGCCGCCGTCGCCGTCAACCCTGTTGGGTCGGTCGGCGGGGCGGTGTCTGCAGCGACGGGGAGGGTGACGCTGGTGCTGGACTTCAGCCCGCTGCTGTCGGTCGCCGTGAGGATGATCTCGTAGCCGAAGGTTCCGATGTCCCCATGGTCTTGGGCCATGAAGGACCCCTGGTCACCCGTTCCGCCCACGAAGGTGTGGACGTGCGTGTTGTGATGGAGCAGCACCGTCCAGGTGAGCGCGGATGGACCCAGCGTTCCATCGTCCGGATCGGTGGCTGACCCGCGGTACGTGACGGTTTGTCCCGGGAAGACGGTGGTGCCATTGACCGGGGCAGTGATGGTCGGGGTCGGTGGCTTGCTGCCGACGGTCACGGAGACCGTGTCCGTCGAATACGAGCCCTGGCCGGTCACGGTCAGCCGGGCGGTGAACGTCCTCACCGTCGACGACGTGTAGGTATGCGATGGATTGGCGGCCGTCGACGTCGTGCCGTCACCGAAGTCCCAGAGATAGGAGAGCTGCCCTCCCCCGGGGTTGCTCGAGCCGGCGCTCGAGAACGAGACCGTCAGAGGCGAGTATCCGTTGGTCGGCGTGGTGGCCGACGCCGCCGCGACCGCTCCGTTGAACCGGATACGTCGCACCTCGCCGGTCGTGAACGAGAGGTAGTAGAGCATCCCGTCGGGGCCGAGGGTGATGTTCACCGGGCTCTGGACGTCGGTCGCGAACGGCTGCACCGACAACGGGTGGTGGTCGGCGTCGAACACGACCCGCTGGATCCAGTTCCCCGTGTAATCGGCGAAGAAGAAGTTGTCGTGATACTGCGCCGGGTACGCCGTGCCCGCGTAGAACGGCCCGCCGATCACCGCGGACCCACCGCTGGAGTGGTTGTACGTGTAGAACGGCGGCGTCACCGGGCCGATCAGGGAACACTGGGCAGCGAAGTTCGACTGGAAGAACGGCTGGGGGCCTGTTCCCTCGTAGCACGGCCAACCGAAGTTCGTCCCTGCGGGCCCGTGGTCGACCTCCTCCCATGTGTTCCAGCCGACCTCGCCCATGTAGATCTCATCGGTCCCGGGCTGGATCGCGTAGCCGAACGGGTTTCGGAGCCCGTAGGCCCACACCCTCGATCGCCAGGAGTTGGTCCCGTCGTAGAACGGGTTGTCGGTTGGCGCGGTTCCATCGGTATTGATCCGCAGGATCTTCCCGTTCGGGCTGTTCAGGTCCTGGGCGCGCAGCGAGTTCGCATCGCCGTCGGAGCCATCGCCGACTCCGACGAAGAGGGTGCCGTCGGGCGCGAAACGGAGGGACCCGAGTGTGTGCGAGCCGCCATCCGAGCCGATGCAGTCTGCGCTCTGAGGCAGGGCGCTGCACGGTGGCGTGCCGACGCTGCCGAGGATCACCTGCTCACTCCCCGGCAGGGCGACGTCAGGATTCGCCGGGTCCGCCGTGACCCGGACCAAGCGCGCGGTTCGAGGAGCGCTGCTGTTCGGCGTCCCGGCGCTCTCGAACGTGTAGCTCATGTAGATGCGGCCGTTGCTCTCGAAATTCGGATCGAAGGCCAGACCCCAGAAGCCGCGATCGTCGAAGGTGTTCACCTTGGCGCTCAGGTCGATGAACGGCGTGGGCAAGAGCTGCCCGTTCTTGATCACCCTGACGATGCCGTTCTTCTCCCAGACGAAGAGGCGTCCGTCCGGTGCGAACGCCATCCCGACCAGGGTGAACGGCGGCAGGGTGGCGATCCGCTCCGTGGCGAATCCGGGATCGGAGAAGGTGTCGGCGGCGGCGAGATCCTGGACCGAGACGAAGGTCCCCGCGATCACGCAGACGACGCAGAAGAGCTGCTGGAGCTTGCCGAGTCGAGGCATTTCTGTCCCCCGGCAGTTTTCACCTCGGCGGCGCGCTTGTCAGTGCCGTCTTTGATGGAGATGTCTTTTCGGGCTGGCCGGGCCCGAGTCCGAACCTCCGGCTGCCCTAGTGGCGGCCGTTCGCCTTCGGCTGCCAGAAGGCGACCTCGCCGCCGTCCGGCGTCGAGACCACGCTGCGCCAGCCCTCTGGCCCCTCGCGCGGCCCGAGCAGGACCTCGCCCCCGAGTGACTGCGCGCGGTCGGTGGTGGCCCCGACATCCGCGACCTGGACGTACGGCAACCAGAGCGGCTGGTCCGATGCGCACTCGACGACACCGCCGCCGACGCGGTCGCCCATGCCCATCGCGAGGTAGGAGCTCTCCCCCGCCCTGATCCTTTCCGGGTGCCAGCCGAAGAGGCGGGAATAGAAGTCCACCGCTCCGCGGAGGTCGCCGGTGTGCAGCTCGAGGTGGACCACGGAGTTGAGCTCGGGATGACTCATCGCCTGCCATGTAGACCGACGCCCTGGCACGAATTCATCGGTCCCGATGAATTTGGGCAACCGGGTCCGTCTAGTCTCCATAGAGCCGATGAGCCCGAGCCCGACAGAGTCCACGGTGCAGGAGAGGGAGCTCCTCGCGACGGCGAGAGACGGCAACGAGGACGCCTACCGGCGCCTAGTCGAGCCGCATCGCTCCGAGCTCCACGCCCACTGCTACCGGATGCTCGGGTCGGTCCAGGACGCGGAGGACGCTTTGCAGGAGGCGCTCGTGCGCGCGTGGCGCGGGCTCGAGAAGTTCGAAGGACGGAGCTCGCTCCGGTCCTGGCTCTACCGGATCGCGACGAACACCTCGCTCGATGCGATCCAGCGCCGGCCCAAGCGGGTGTTGCCGATCGACTATGGCCCCGCCGCCGACCCGCACGGCGGTGTCGGTGAGCCGATGGTGGAGTCGGTCTGGATCGAGCCCTATCCGGACGAGACGCTGGCCATCGAGGACGGCTACGCCTCCCCCGACGCCCGCTACGAACAGCGGGAGGCGGTGGAGCTCGCCTTCATCGCAGCGCTTCAGCTGCTGCCCGCGAACCAGCGCGCCGTCCTGATCCTGCGCGAGGTGCTCGGCTTCTCGGCTCAGGAGACGGCGGACACGCTCGAAACGAGCGTCGCCTCGGTCAACAGCGCCCTCCAGCGAGCCCGCGCGACGATCGAGAAGAAGCTTCCGGACCAGAGCCAGCAGGAGACCCTGAGCGCGATCGGCGACGAGAAGCTGCGCGAGATCGTCGAGCAGTACGCCGACGCCTGGGAGCGCAACGACGTCGACACGGTCGTCTCGATGCTGGCCGACGACGTGGCCTTCACCATGCCCCCGATGGCCCGCTGGTTCCAGGGTCTCGACGGCGTGCGTGACTTCCTGGAGCGCTGGTCGATGCTGCCGGAGTGGGGCTGGAAGTCGATCCCGGTGACGGCGAACGGGCAGGCGGCGCTCGCCTTCTACAGCTGGGACGAGGAGCAGCAGGCGCGGGTGCCGTTCGCGATCAACGTCCTCACCTTCGAGGGCGAGAAGATCAAGGAGATCGACGCCTTCATCGTGCGCGCGTCGATGGATCCTGACCCGGACGTGCAGGCGCGCACGCCGGAGCAGCCGGCCGACTACGAGAAGCTGGCGGCCGCCTACGAGCGCTTCGGGCTGCCCGACCGGATCGACTGACCGCCCGCTTCACGGGCGCTTGACTTCAAGCGCGCTCGAACCGCTACAAAGACCGATGAGTTCTTGGTAGGGGCTCGGTCGTAACGGGAAACGACCATGAAAGGCAAGGAGATGACGCAGGCACAGGTGGGAACAACTCAGCAGATGAGCGACCGCAACCGCTGGATCGCCCTCTACGTGCTCTGCGCCAGCGTGCTGATGATCGTGCTCGACGTCACCGTGGTGAACGTCGCGCTGCCCTCCATCAAGGACGATCTCGGGTTCTCGCAGTCGAGCCTCGCCTGGGTGGTGAACGCCTACCTGATCACCTTCGGCGGGCTGCTGCTGCTGGCGGGCCGTCTCGGGGACCTGATCGGGCGCCGGACGATCCTTCTATACGGGCTGGGCGTCTTCGTCGTCGCCTCGGTGCTCTGCGGCCTCTCCCAGAGCGAGGCGATGCTGATCGGCGCACGCCTCCTGCAGGGCATCGGCGGCGCGATGACCTCGGCCGTCGTCCTCGGCATGATCGTGACGATGTTCCCGGAGCCGCGGGAGCAGGCCAAGGCGGTCGGCATCTACGCGTTTGTCGCCTCGGCGGGTGGCGCGGTCGGGTTGCTGGTCGGCGGTGTCGTCACCCAGACGATCAGCTGGCACTGGATCTTCTTCATCAACGCGCCGATCGGGCTCTTCACCGCGATCTACGCGCGTCGCCTGCTCGAGAAGGACGAGGGCATCGGCTTCGGGCAGGGCGCCGATGCGCTTGGCGCCGTCCTGATCACCGCCTCCCTCATGCTCGGCGTCTACACGATCGTCGAGCCGGCGGCGAAGGACGGCTGGGGGGCGCCTCTGACCCTGGGGCTCGGGGCAGGGTCTCTTGCGCTGCTCGCGCTGTTCATCGCCCGCGAGGCCACCACGGAGAACCCCCTGATCCCGCTGCGGATCTTCCGCTCGCGCAACGTGACCGGCGCGAACCTAGTCCAGGTGCTGACGGTCGCGGGGATGTTCGGGGTGTTCTTCATGGGCTCGCTCTACCTCCAGCTCGTACAGGGCTACGACGCGCTCCAGATCGGGCTCGCCTTCCTGCCGGTGACGATCATCATGGGCACGCTCACCGGCCGCTACTCCGAGCCGCTGATCATGCGCTTCGGC
>DASTAI010000043.1:0-2546 GCA_035712865.1 Solirubrobacterales bacterium | reverse complement strand
AGAATCGGAAGGCGGGGACCGGGAGGCTGCCGGGTGCACTGGCGGCGACGGGCGACGGGCGGGGTGCCCGAGAGAGCAGCTCGTGACGTCGGCTGCGGCAACGCGTCCGGACCGGGTTTCCGATTTGGTGCGTGGAGCGAGGGCGGGCTCAAACAGTCATCGCAACGCCAAGGCGAGGACCTCGGAGGGTGTCTTCCAGCCGAGGGTTTGTCGAGGGCGGTCGTTGAGTTGCGCCGCCACCTCGTCGAGGCGCTTCGGCGTCACGGTCTTGAGGTCGGTTCCCTTGGGGAAGTACTGACGAAGAAGACCGTTGGTGTTCTCGTTCGTTCCGCGCTGCCAGGGACTGTGCGGGTCGCAGAAATAGACTTGCACGTTCGTATCGACGGTGAATTGGGCGTGCTGGGCCATCTCGACGCCGCGGTCCCATGTCAGTGCTCGCCGCAGGTTCTCGGGGAGGGTGAGAATCTTCTTCGTCAGGGCAATTCGGACGCTCGCTGCGTCCCGACCCTCTGGCAGCGGCACGAGCATCACGAAACGACTCTTGCGCTCGACAAGCGTGGCGATGGCGCTGTTGTACTTGCCGATGATGAGGTCCCCCTCCCAGCTGCCGGGGACTGCACGGTCGGAAGCCTCGGCCGGGCGTTCTCGAATCGGGACCATCTGGCCGAAGCGGTCGGTCGGCTCCTCTCGAGCCCGTGGGGACCGTCGGGTTCGGCCCGTCCGCAGATGCCGGGCGAGTTCCTGACGAAGCTTGCCTCGACCCTGGACGAAGAGGGCCCTGTAGATGGCCTCGTGAGAAATCTGCATCTCCAACCGTTCGGGGTACCTGGCCTTGAGGCGGGCGGCAATCTGCTCCGGAGAGAGGAAAGCTTCGAGCATCTCCTCGACCTCCGAGCGCAGAGGCGCGTTGGTGTCCAGCTTTCGTGGTTTTGGGCGGCGAGCCCGTCGGTAGGCATTCTGGTCGCTGCGGCGAGCTCGGTAGCGGCATCTGCCACCATTGCGGCGGATCTCCCGGCTGACGGTCGAGGCAGACCTGCCGAGAGCCCTCGCCATCCCCCGGATGGAGAAGCCGGCTTCAATCCCCCGCGAGATTTCTTCTCGCTCCTCAAACGACAGTTGACGCTCGGGCCTCGGACGGCCCCGCGGCTTGAGGCCTCCAGTCCCTCGGAGGATTCGATGCACCGAGAGGTGCCACAGGCCACAGGAGGCAGCAACGGCGTGCACATCCTCTCCAGCAAACATGCGCCTGAGCACCTCCCGTCTCTCCGGAGTCGTGAGACGAGGCCCCAGTCTTCCCTGACTCGCGCGGCGACTCCTGGTCTGACGCTGCATCCGCAACCCCCGTCAAGAAGCCCGGTGTTGCGTCGACCGTCTGAACCCGCCGGGTTTGGCGAAACCGCAGTGAACGCCGCTTCCTCCCAACCGGGCCTTCCCGCCCTGGCCGTCTGAAAAGGTTCCCCGGGCCGGGTTCCCGGAACCTTTCTGACGTCCGGCCCGGCGAGTTGCCGAGTGGCGAGGGACGACCGGAGCGCGACTCTGGCGTCACTCGGAGCGCGCGAGGCCTCGCAGGCCGGCCGACCCGGTCATGGCCCGTCCAGCCCCCGGCCTACCCCGTCTGCCCAGGGCAAGTCCGTTCAGAGCATCACGAGATCTGAAGGCGGGGCTCAGCCGGCCGCGCCGGGCGAGAGCAGGGTGCCGCGGAGGATCATGCTCGCCACCGTGAAGTAGATGATCAGGCCGCTCACGTCGACCAGCGTCGCGACGAACGGCGCGGACGCCTTCGCCGGATCGAACCCCAGGCGCCGGAGCAGGAACGGGAGCATCGAGCCGACCAGGTTCCCGTAGAGCACCACGCCGATCAGGCTCAGCCCCACGGTGAACGCCACCAGGATGAAGTGCTCGCCGTAGAGGTGGAATGCCTTCGCCCAGATGACGATGCGCAGGAAGCCGATGAACCCCAGCAGGCATCCGAGGGCGACCCCGGAGGCCACCTCGCGGCTCGCCACCCGCCACCAGTCGCGCAGCCGGACCTCGCGAAGGGCCAGCGAGCGGATGATGATCGACGTGGCCTGCGAGCCGGAGTTACCTCCGGACGAGATGATCAGCGGCAGGAAGAGCGAGAGCACCACCGCCTTCGCGATCTCGTCCTCGAAGGCGCTCATCGCCGTGGCGGTCAACATCTCGCCCAGGAACAGCGCCGAGAGCCACCCGCCGCGCTTCTTCACCATCGACGAGAAGGACGTATCGAAGTAGGGCGCCTCGAGGGCCTCGACACCTCCGAGGCCCTGGATTTCCTCGGTGGCCTTCTGCTCGGCGACGTCGAGGACGTCGTCCACGGTGATCATCCCCACCAGCACGCCGCGCGAGTCGGTGACCGGGAGCGCCACCCGGTCGTACTTCTCGAAGGTCGCCACGACCTCGTCGCGGGTGGCGGTCGCGGGGATGCTCACCAGCGTGGCGTCGTTCAGCTCCGAGACCTTCTGCTCGGGCTTGGCCAGCACCAGGATCGGCAGCCGGAGGTCGTCGAGCAGCACGCCCTTGTCGTC
>DASTAI010000042.1:0-15426 GCA_035712865.1 Solirubrobacterales bacterium | reverse complement strand
ACCAGGACCCACTCGGCGCGATCCCCCGCCGGCGAGACCATGCCGCGATCCTCGGAGAAGAACGAGACCTCCGGTGCGCGCTCCGCCAGAAACGACTCCATCCGCGCCTCCGCGTGCTCGTCGATCTGGAAGGTGACGTCGCCGCCCTCCGCCTCGCCGGTGTGGGCACGGCCGGCGTGGGCCCCGAGGTGGGGCAGGACCTCCTGGCGCAGGGTCGCCGCCAGGTCGACTACGAGGTTTCGGATGGACTCGTTCCGCATATAGCCGCGCCCGCAAGCGGCCGCCAGCATAAGTCGCTTCGGCCTTGGCCTCCGCTCCAAGATGCAGCGGCCTGGCGGGCGCTACTGATTCACATCGGCGGGACGCGAGCCCAGCGTGACGTCCACGTCCTGCTTGTTGCCGTCCCGCAGGATCTCGAGCGTCACGGTGTCGCCCGGCTTGTGGCGCGCCACCAGCTTCGAGAGGTCGTTGTTCTCGAGCACGGGCTGCCCGTCGACGGCGAGCACCACGTCGCCGCCGGTCTTCACCTGCTGGAGCTGGAAGGTGTCCTCGCCCGTCGAGCCCTTCAGGCCCGCGTCGTCGGCCGGGCTGCCGTTGACGACGTCGGTGATCATGGCGCCGGAGTCCGTGTCGAGGTTGAGGTGCTCGGCGAGCTGCGGATACAGAGACTCGCTGGTGACGCCGAGGTAGGCGTACTCCACCTTGCCGTCCTCCTTCAGCTGGTCGAGCGAGTACCGGACCGAGGTCACCGGGATCGCGAAGCCGACGCCGGAGTTGCTGCCCGAGCTGGACGCGATCTGCTCGTTGATCCCGATCACCTCACCCCTCGCGTCGAGCAGAGGGCCGCCCGAGTTTCCTGGGTTGATCGAGGCATCGGTTTGGATCGCGTTGTCGATGCCGAAGTTCGTCAATCCCTCGACGGTCCGGTTGGTCGCCGAGATCACGCCGATCGAGAGCGACTGGTCTTCGCCGAAGGGGCTGCCGATCGCGGCGACCGGCTCCCCGACGGTGAAGTTCGAGCGATCCGAGAGCTGCACTGGTTGCAGGTCGAGCCCGTCCGGGTCCACCTTGATCAGCGCCACGTCCGCGTCGGCGTCGAAGCCCTTGATCTCCGCCGGAACCCGGTTGCGGTCGCCGAACTCCACGAAGACCTGCTTGGCCTCGCGCGGGGTCCCGCCGCCGTTCAGGTGGCCGCCGCTGGTGACCACGTGGGCGTTGGTGACGATGTCTCCATCCTTGTCCACCACGAAGCCGGAGCCCTGGCCGGCCGAGCCGCCGCCCCCGAGTACGTCGCTCGTGCTGCCCTCGAAGACCGAATCGATCGTCACGACCCCCGGCGAGACGTCCTTGTAGATCTGGGCCGGGTTGAAGCTTCCTTCGCTGGCCTGGACGACGACCTGCGTCTGGGTCTCGGGCGCCGAGGCGGCGGATGTGCTCGAGTCGTCCCCGCCGCCACCACCGCCGCAGCCCGCGATCAGGGCCGCGGCCAGCACGACCGAGGCCCAGCCGAGGAGGGCGCGCAGCCGTGTCCTTCGCAGCCTCACGCCGCAACTCCCGCCGGCTCGCGCTGGCGCCGCCGCCCGCCGGCCACGGGCAGGCTCAAGGTGAAAGCGGTGTGGCCGCGGCGTGAGACCACCGCGATCTGCCCGCTCATGCGATGGGCGAGCTCCTCGGCGATCGCCAGGCCCAGCCCGGACCCGGAGGCGGTGTTGCCGGTGTAGAAGCGATCGAAGACCTTGGGGATCGCGCGAGGGTCGATCCCCTTCTTCGCGTCGTCCCCAACGATCAGCTCCGCCGAATTCGTCCCGCGCACGGCGGTCACGGTTACGTTCGTCCCCCGCGGGGTGTGCGTAAGCGCATTGTCGATCAGGATACGAATGATTTGTGAGACGCGATTTAGGTCCGCCAGGGCGACCACGTGTCCCCTCCCGCGCACCTGGAGCGATGCCTCGTGCAACCTGGCCTTGGGACGGAACTCGTCGGCGACCACGCGGGCCGCGTCCTTGAGATCGACCTGCTCGCGCTTGATCTCCATCACGTCGGCGTCGAGGCGGGAGAGGTCGAGCAGGTCGATGGTCAATTTCTGCAGTCGCTCGACCTGGGCCCTGATCTCGGAGACGAAGGCGCGGCGCTCCTCTTCGGTGAGACTCTCCGTCTCGAGCAGCTCGAGGAACCCGCCCAGCGAGAAGATCGGGGTCCGCAGCTCATGCGACGCATTGGCGATGAAGTCCTTGCGGGAGCTGTCGAGTCGCGCCAGGCGACGCTGCATCTCGTTGAAGCTCCGCGCCAGCTGGCCGAGCTCGTCCGAGGAGTCGACTGGGATCGGCTGATCGAAGTGACCCTCGGCGACCGCCTCCGCGGCGCGTCGCATCCGGCGCAGCCGGCGGGAGACCGCGCCCGATGCCCAGAACGCGATCAGCGAGGCCGCCACGAGAGCGATCAGACCCGCGATCAGGATCTGGCGGCGCACCAGTGCGACGTCGTCATTCACCTCCGCGAGCTGGGTGGAGAAGACCTCCACCCAGCGCGTCCGGTCGCCGAGCCGGATCGGGACTGCGGAAGTCCCGACCCGGGTTCCCGCGACCCGCTCCACCCCCGTCGCGATCTGCCCCTCGACGATCGCCGCCTCGGCTGTCAGATAGCGGCCCTGGAGCGCCGTCGCCTCGGATTGCGAGTCGGCGACGACGAAGGTCGGAACCGGTCCTCCCGGCGCGTCCCGGACGGCGAGCAGGGTGACGCGGCTCTCGGTCGCCTGCGCCGTCGAGCGGACGAGCTCGGAGATCTGGGCCTGCGGCGTGCTCGTCTCGAGCGCCCGGGCGAGCCTCGGGGACTGCTCGGTGCCGACGCGCTCGAGCCGTCGCAGCTTCTCAGCGGTGAGACTGGATTCGAGCTGCGGGACGACGTAGAGGTAGACGAACGCGATCGCCCCCGCCGTGATCAGCGTGATCAGGACGACGAGCCGATTGCGGAGGGTGTTGAGGCGGAGCCACGCCGGTCTCATCGTCTTGCCCGGTGAGGGCTGCTCAATCGCGGTCCGCGTCGCGGAAGCGGTAGCCGACGCCCCGCACGGTGAAGAGGTACTCGGGGTTCTTCGCGTCGGTCTCCAGCTTCTCGCGCAGGTGCCTGATGTGAACGTCGACCGTGCGGGGGTCGCGGTAGGTCGAGTCCCCCCAGATGTGCTCCAGGAGCATCTCGCGGGTGAATACGCGGCCTGGAGCGGCTGCCATGGCGGCCAGGATCTCGAATTCGACGTAGGTCAGCTGCACCGGCTCCCCACCCAGCCTGACCGAGCGGCGCTCGAAGTCGATCTCGAGCTCGCCGGCGCGAATCGGCTCGTTGCCGGCAAGCGCCGGGCCGGCCATGTTGCCGCGCCGGAGCGCGGCCTTGACCCGGCTGCGGAATTCCCGGACCGAGAAGGGCTTGGTGATGTAGTCGTCCGCGCCCATCTCGAGTCCGGCGACCTTGTCGATCTCGTCCCCCTTGGCCGTCAGCATGATGATCGGCACCTGGCTGCGGGTACGAAGGCGCCTGCACACCTCTATCCCGTCGAGCTTCGGGAGCATGACGTCGAGGACCACCAGATCGAACCGCTCCTCACCGAAGCGATCGAGGGCGTCCTGCCCATCCATTGCCCCCACCACCTCATAACCTTCCTTGCGGAGCGGGTAGGTGAGAAGCGTCTGCACGGCCTGTTCATCGTCTACGAGCAGGATCCGCGCCTGTCCTCGCGCCATGCCTGAAGGTTAGAAGGCGGCTGACGCCCAGCTGATGATCGACTTGCGCCTCTACAGATATGCGCTGCTCGCCGTTCCCCTCGTTCTCGTGATCGCGGGGTTCTCGTTGCGTGACGTGCCGCGCAGCCTCTCCGCGGGCATCCCGCCGGACGCCTTCGACCCCGCGAGCGCCCTGCCGCTCGCCAAGCAGCTGGGCGCCGACGCTCCCTATCCGACTCCCGGTTCCGCGGCGGACGAGAAGCTCGGCGATGCGGTCAAGAGCCACTTCGCCGCGATCGAGGACGCCACCGTCTCCGAGCAGTCCTTCGACGGTTCCTTCAGGGGTCAGGCCGTTCACCTCCGCAACCTGATCGCGACGCTGCCGGGTGAGTCGAATAGGCAGGTGGCGCTGATCGCGCCGCGCGACGTCGCCGAGGGCAGCGGCGCCACGACCAGCGCCGCCGCCACGGCAGCTCTCCTGGAGATCGCCGAGGCCTTCTCCGGCACGGCGCACCGCAAGACGCTCGTCTTCGTCTCCGTCGACGGGTCGAGCATCGGCGCCCTCGGCACGAAGCACTTCTTCGACGGCTACAGCGACTCGTCCCTGCTCGACGCGGCGATCGTGCTCAGCCAGCCCGCGCTCCACGATCCAACCCCTCCGCTGGTGATCCCGTGGTCGACGGGACCGCAGAGCACAGCCAGCCAGCTGGCGGAGACGGCGGACTCGATCACCTCGAACGAGCTCGCGACGCCCGCGGGAGACGAGGGCCCGCTCGGCGACCTCTTCCGCCTCGCGCTGCCGGCCGGTCTCGGCGACCAGGGGCCGCTGATCGAGCGGGGCCTGCCGGCCGTCCGCCTCTCAGCCGACGGCGAGCTGCCCGTCGATCCGGGGAGGGACACTCCCGAGGCGTTCGACGGCGACAGCTTCGACCGCTTCGGCCGGGCCGCGCTTTCGCTGGTCCTGAGCCTCGACGCCTCCCCCGGCGCGGTCGAGCACGGGCCCAAGGGATACGTCGGCCTCGCCGGCAACCTGTTGCCAGGCTGGACGATCGCCCTGCTGGCCCTCGCGCTGCTGCTACCCGCGGCGCTCGCAGCCGGCGGCGGACTCACCTCGGCGGCGCGAAGCCCGATCGAGGGGATCCGGGGTCTCGTCTGGACGCTGGTGAGGTCGGTGCCGTTCCTCGGGGCTCTGCTGGTCGTGCTCCTCGCGTCCCTCGTCGGCCTGCTCCCGAGCCCCGCCTTCCCCTTCGATCCCCGGCTCGAGGGCCTCGGCACGGGCGGCACGCTCGCGGTTCTGCTCGCCGTGCTCCTCTACGGCGCGATCGCGTTCTTCCTGCGGCCGCTGCGACCACCTCCGTCGCGCGCCGTGGCCACGGCCGCGCCGGCGGCTCTCCTGCTCGCGTGTCTCGCCGCCCTCGGGATCTGGATCGTCAACCCGTATCTCGGACTCGTGGTCTCCGTCGGCCTGCAGGCCTGGGTGCTGGCCGCGGCACGGCTCGCCCCGGGGCGCCTGCCGGCCACCGGTCTCGTCCTGCTCGGCCTGGTGCCCGGCCTGTTGCTGCTCGCCAACCTGGCCGGGCGTTTCGACGCGGGCCTCGGCGTCTGGCACGACGTGGTGCTGATGGTCGCCGACGGACAGATCGGAGCGACCCTGATGGTGCTCGCCTGTCTGCTCGCGGGATCGGGAGTGGCGATCGTCGCCGTTGCCGGGCGCCTGCCTCGAAGCCCGGCGAGGCCGGCCCCCGAGATGCGGATCGAGGGAGAGATCTCCGTCCACAGGCGGGCCCCCGATCCCGATCCGATCGCGGAGCCCGGTCCCGAGCAAGGGGAGGAGGCGGATGCCGAGCCGCAGGAGGAGCCGGAGCGTCCTCAGCCCGAGCCGGAGAGGGACCCTCGCCTCTGGTCGAAGCCGCGTGCCTCGAGCTCGCCGCCGCCGGGCAGCCTCAGGGTCACGCCCTGGCCCTCGCTGACGTAGCCGATCTCGGTCAACTGCGAGCCCGCGTCCGCAACGGCCTGGGTCGCGGCGTCGAGGTGCTCGCGGGGCACCGTGACGAGCAGCTCGAAGTCCTCGCCGCCCGAAGCCGCGAGCTCGATGGCCGCTTCCCCTCCGCCCACCACGTCGGCGACTCCCGGCGCGACCGGCAGCCGGCCGAGGTCGATCTCCAGATGACATTCCCCGGCGTCCGCCAGATGCGTCGCGTCGGCTCCGAGCCCGTCGCTCACGTCGATCATCGCCGTCACCCCCGACTTGGCGAGCGCCCGGCCCTCTCGCAACCGGGGCCTCGGGTCGAGCTGGCGATTGAGGATGCTCTGTCCCCGATCGGCGGGGTCGCCCCTCCGTTCTCCCACCTCCATCAGCCGCACCGCGGCGGCCGCGCCGCCGAGCTCACCCGTGACGGCGACCAGGTCGCGCGGCCTGGCACCGCGCCGAGTCACGAAACGGGCGCCCCCCGGCTCGTAGCCGACCGAGGTCACCGAGACGACCAGGACCGGCGAGCGAACCAGGTCGCCGCCGGCGATCGTGACCTCTTCGCGGGTGGCCACCTCGGCGAGCCCGTCCGCGATCCCCAGGAGATCGTCGTCCGAGAGGTCCCCGGGAGCCGCCACCACGACGTAGGCCTCACCCTGTGACGCGCCCATCGCGGCGAGATCTGACAGCGACGCGGCGAGGGCCTTCCTGCCGACCGCCTCGGGGCCGTACGAGTCGAGCATGAAGTGGACCCCGTCCACGATCGCATCGACGGTCACAGCACTCGCTGCGCGCGGCTCGACGATGGCGGCGTCGTCACCGCTCGGGACGCGCACGCGGGGGCCGGGCGCCGGCAGGCGCTCATTGATCGCGGCGATGAGGTCGAATTCGCTGTCGGGCACTACCCGGGGTTTACACCCCCGCTGGGGGGCGGCGCGGCCGGCGGTGGCGCCGGGACCGGGGTCGGCTTCGGTTTCGGTGACGGCGCCGGCTTCTGCCCGACGCCGGGTGCGTACGCATCCGAATTGTCGCCGCCGCTGCCGCCGCTGCCGCTGTCGTCACTGCTGTCGCCGGAGCTCGGCGAGTAGGACGAGGATGAGCTGCAGGAATAGGAGCTCGAGCTGCTGCAGTAGCTCGAGCTGGAGGCGGTGTGCTCACCGTGATAGGAGGACAGGCTCGGCAGGCTCGAGGGAACCTCGAAGTCCGGACAGTCACTGCCCTGAGCGGCCTCCATGAACGAGCGCCAGACCGGCCCGGAGGTCGGGCCGCCGAACCCGGTGTAGTCGCGCGAGAGCGGATGCCCGGTCCAGACGGCGGTCGAATACTTCGGCGTGTAGCCGACGAACCAGGCGTCGGAAAGGTCCTCGCTGGTGCCGGTCTTGCCGGCCTCCGAGGAGCAGCCCATGTAGGTGTAGCCGGCCCCCGTGCCGCTGGTGATCACGCCCTCCAGCACCTTGGTGACCTCGTAGGCCTGACCCTCGGTCAGAACCCGCTTTCCCTCGTCCGAGCTGGGCTCGTCCACCTTGCCGCCCGGGAAGACGACCTTGTCGATCGCCGTCGGGTCGTGGCGGATGCCGCCGTTCGCGAGGGTGGCGTAGGCGTTCGCCTGCTCCAGCGGGGTGACGCCGAGGGTGAGCCCGCCGATCGCGTCCGCCGGAGGGATGAAGCAGTTCGGCCCGAGCTTGCAGGGAATAGCGCGCGCTCCCTTGATCCCGAGCGGTGAGGTGATTCCCATGTCGTAGGCGGTCTTGGCGAAGCTCTCGGGGCCGACGTCGAGGCCGAGCTGGGCGAAGACGACGTTGACCGACTCCCAGGTCGCCTGGGTGAGCGCCAGGGTTCCGCCGCCACCGGGCTCGGCGTTGTTGACGGTCCAGGTCCCGCCGCCGGGAGTCTCGAGCGTCTTCGGGGATGAGCCGTCGTAGTAGGTCGAGTCCGGGTCGATCCCCTCCCTGATCGCCGCCGTCAGGACATAGGTCTTGAACGAGGACCCGGGCTGGCGCTGGGCATGGGCGGCGAAGTTGAACTGGCTGTCAGGTGAATAGCGCTGGGTGGAGGCGAGCGCGACGATCTTGCCGTTCGTGGGATCGACCGAGGCGAGTGCCGAGGCGGGTCCGCCCGAGTAGCAGACCGAGCAGGAATCCACCGCGCTCTGCGCGGCTGTCTGGAGGCGCGGCTCGATCGTCGTATAGACCTTGAGACCGCCGTTCTGGACCGTGTTAAGACCGTAGCGATCCTCCAGCTCCTGCTTGACGAGATCGAAGATGTAGGGGTCGCGGATCCGGGTGTACTTCTGTCCCGGGATGAGGCCGAGACCCTGGCCGAGCACGTCCTCGTACTCGCTCTGGCTGATCATGCCCTGCTGCTGCATCGCGTGAAGCACCTCGTTGCGGCGCGCCAGGGCCGCCCGCGGGTTGAGCAGCGGGTTGTACTGGGACGGGGCCTGCGGCAGCCCGGCGATCATCGCTGCCTCCGGCAGGGTCAGGTCGCGGGCGTGCTTGGAGTAATAGGTCTCGGCCGCCGCCTCGACGCCGATCGCAGTGGCTCCGTTGTTCGTGCCGTAAGAGGCGGTGTTCAGGTACTCGGTGAGGATCCAGTCCTTGGTGTGCTGGTCCTCCATGTCGTTGGCGAGGTGGGCTTCGATGATCTTGCGGTGGAGCGTGTCCTCCGGGTCCTCGATGTAGAGGTTGCGGACCAGCTGCTGCGTGATCGTGGAGCCGCCCTCCACCGGCTTGCCGCCGGCGACCAGGTCCTCCCAGCCGGCGCGGACGATCGCCGAGGGGTCGATGCCGCCGTGGTCGAAGAAGCGGCGGTCCTCGATCGCGACCGTCGCGTCCTTCAGGTCCTGCGGGATCCGGGCCGAGCCGACGGGCTGCCGGATGTTGTCGGAATGGATCACTCCCAACAGCGAGCCGTTGGCCGCGTAGACCTTCGAGACGGTCCCCTTCGAGATCGGCCGCAGGGAGGCGATCGAGGGCGCCGAGTCGTAGACGCTGACCAGCCAGAGCCCGCCTCCGAGGACGCCGATGGCGACGATCGACCCGGTGACGCCGAGGGCCACCAGGAACGGGTTCTTCTTGCGGCTCGTGCGCCGATGCCGCCGGCGGGACCGGGCGCTCATGATCCGGAGAGGGTACTTAGCGCTATCTCAAGCGGGGCTCAGCAGCCCTTTTGCACGCAGGGCTGCTTGCGCGCGCTCGCGCAGTTCCGCCTCGTGCGCCTCGCGGTCCGCGCCCGCGTCGATCGCCGCCTTCACCTGCAGCCTCGAACCCTCCGGCGTCACCTCCACCAGCCGCGCGGAAGTCACCTCCCCCTGCTCGAGTTCCTCGCGCGCGGCCTCGACGTCGGCGTCCGGGGGTAACCAGATGTCGACGGTGACCGGGGCGGCGCTGTTTCCGGCGGAGTGGTTCACGACGACATCGGTCGCGACCTTCTCGTTGGGGACGACGATCAGGCTCCCGTCGCCGGCGTCCACCTGCGTGTAGGTGAGGGCGATGTCGATCACCCGCCCGTGGACCTCGTCGCCGATCGAGACCAGGTCCCCGATCCGGATCGGCTGCGTGATCGCGAGCAGCACGCCGGAGACGAGGTTCGCGATCACCTGGCGGCCCGCGAAGCCGATGATGATCCCGAGCACAGCCGTCGAGGCCAGCACGCCGGTGGCGAACCGCTTGATCGAGGTGAACTGGCTGAGCGCCAGCGCGATTCCGATCAGGATGATCGTCAGGAAGAGCAGCCTCCTGATCAGCCTCAGCCGGGTGCGCGCTTCGCGTGAGAGCTGCCCGGTGTCCATCCGGACGGTTGCCTTGACGGCACGGCCGATCAGCACCCGGTCGACGATGATCGCGATCAGGATCGCCACGACGAGGGTGATGGCGGCGGAGATCTCGTCCCCGTGCTCCTGCCAGAAGCTCTGGTTCGCGGCAGCCAGGATCATCGCGTGGGGCAGTATTTCGGAGTCGATGATGATCCGCGCCGTGTTCCTGGATGCCCTTGGCACGCTCGTCGAGCTCGAGCCGCCCTGGATCTCGCTGCGCCGCCGGATTCCGGCGGAGGTGAGCGACGAGCGCCTCGAGTCGGCCCTTCGCGCCGAGATGGCCTATTACCGCGAGCACGCCCAAGAGGGTCGCGACGACGCGTCTCTGGCGGATCTGCGCGAGCGTTGCGCCGCCATCACCTCCGAGCAGCTCGGCGTCGAGGTGACGGCGACGGAGCTGGTCGACGCGATCCGCTTCGACGCCTATCCGGATGCCGTGCCCGCCCTGCGCGAGCTTCGCGACCGGGGCGAGAAGCTCGTGGTCGTCTCGAACTGGGACTGCTCGCTGCCGCAGGTCCTGGACCGGGTCGGCGTCGGGGAGCTGCTCGACGGAGTGGTCACGTCGGCCGTGGCCGGCGCTCGCAAGCCGGACCCGGCGATCTTCCGGACCGCGCTCGACCTCGCCGGCGTCGGCCCCGACGAAGCGCTCCACGTCGGCGACACTCCCGAGGAGGACGTGGAGGGAGCGCGCACGGCCGGCATCAGATCGCTGCTGATCGATCGCGACGGGAACGGGGGCGACATCTCCTCTCTGCGGGAGATCCGCGAGCATCTCTCGGATGTCTGAGCCGAACTACGCGGGGTTCTGGCGCCGCGCGCTGGCCTCCCTGCTCGACAACGTGGTCTGGATCTTCTTCTTCTGGTTCTACGTCTGGATCGTCGGCGGCGCGTTCGCGGTCGACGACACGGCGGGAATGCTGACCGTGCTCCTCTTCTTCTCGCTCTGGTTCAACTACTTCGCGGCCTGCGAATGGCGCTGGGGGCAGACGATCGGGAAGAACGCGACCGGGATCGAGGTGCGATCGATCGACGACGCGGAACGGCTCACCTACGGGCAGGCGAGCATCCGCAACCTGTTGCGCCTCGTCGACTTCTTCGTGATCGGCGAGGTCATGATCGTGGCGAACCGGCGCAAACAGAGGCTGGGCGACAAGGCGGCCAAGACCGTGGTTTTGCGCCGCGCTCCGCGAACCGTCCCCACCAACAAACGGGTTGCTCCAGCACGAGACGGGTCGCGCTCACGCGCGCCCTCCCATCAGCCCTCGCATGACGTCTGATGGAGGCGGGAGTGGCACCTGTCCCCTGGACTCCGCGGACCACCGTGAAGTGGCTGCTCGGCGGTCTCCTGCTGGCGATCATCGTCCCGCCGCTCCTCGTCGCGCCGTTCGACCCCGACCTCGAGTCCGACGGGGCGCTACTCGCCGCCCAGGCGCTCTTCGACGGCCTGCTGCTCTTCGTCGCGCTCGGCGTCGCCTCCGACTGGAAGTTCAGTCCGCTCTCTCGAGCGCTCCGTCTGCTCGGCCTGCGCCCGTTCCGCCTCAGGGCGATCTGGATCATGCTCGGGACGCTGGTCGTCTACTACATCGCCGCCGGGCTCTTCGCCAGCCTCGTCCTGCAACCGGACCAGGAGGACATCGGCGGCGAGCTGGGCGTCGGCAACCCGAGCATCGTGATCGCGGTCCTCGCGGTGGTGATGATCGTCGGGCTTGCGCCGGTGGCCGAGGAGCTCTTCTTCCGCGGGTTCCTGTTCGCCGGCCTGCGCACGCGCTGGTCGCTTTGGCCGGCCGCGCTCACCTCGGGTCTTATCTTCGGACTGGTACATGCGCCGACCGGAATCACAACCGTCGTCCCGCTTGCCGCTCTCGGCCTCGCGCTCTGCTGGCTGTATGACCGGACGGGATCGCTGTGGTCCTGCGTGATCGCTCACATGATCAATAACGGCCTGGCGCTGGCCCTGGTGAGCTGATGGAGGTGGCGAGCCCGGGATCGGCGGCGCCCGAGACCGAAACCTCGAATTCGGCGGTGCGGGCCCGCGCGGTGACCAAGCGCTTCGGCGAGCGCACCGCGGTCGCCGGTATCGACTTCGACGTGGAACCGGGCATCTGCTTCGGCTTCCTCGGGCCGAACGGCGCCGGCAAGACGACGACGATGAAGATGATCTACGGCCTCGCCACGATCGACGCCGGGGAGCTGACGGTGCTCGGCATGGACGCGAAGACCGAGCGGCGTCGCATCAAGAGCCGGCTCGGTGTCGTGCCTCAGGAGACCAACCTCGATGCCGACCTCACCGTTCGCGAGAACCTGCTGCAGCAGGCGCGCTACTTCGGGATCGACGAACACGTGGCCGAGGAGCGAGCGGCTGACCTCCTCGAGTTCTCGCTGCTCGCCGACCGCGGTGAGGAGCGCATCAACGGCCTCTCCGGCGGAATGAAGAGGCGCCTGTTGATCTCCCGTGCCGTGATGGGCGATCCCGAGCTCGTCGTGCTCGACGAGCCGACTACCGGCCTCGATCCCCAGGCGCGCCTGGCGGTCTGGGGAGCGCTCGACCGTCTGCGCCGGCGGGGCGTGACGCTCCTGCTCACGACGCACTACATGGAGGAGGCGGAGCGTCTCTGCGACCGCCTGGTGATCATGGACGAGGGCAAGATCGTGGCAGAGGGCAGGCCGGTCGACCTGGTCCGGGCCCACGTCGGGCGAGAGGTCCTGGAGCTGAAGCTGGACGAGGCCTGCGACGCCGAGCGGCTGGTCGCGTCGCTGGACGGCCGCATCCAGGGGCACGATCGATCCGAGCGCACGCTGATGCTCTACGCCGACGATGCCGAGGCCGTGCTCGAGCAGCTCGACCACGACATCTACCCGACGGAATCCGCCCTGGTCCGCCGCGCCACGCTCGAGGACGTCTTCCTGCGCCTGACCGGCAGATCTCTGCGTGAGTGATGGCGATGCTCGAGGAACCCGGCTACGCGGGCATCGGCCCCCGCATCCCGCTGCGCGAGCTCGTCCCGGTGCCGAGGCTGGCCGCCGCCGTGTGGCTCCGCAACGCCCGGGTCTTCTCGAAGCTCTGGCGCGGCGCGCTCCTGCCCACCTTCCTCGACCCCTTTCTCTATCTGCTGGCGCTCGGCTTCGGCCTGGGCACCTACGTCGCCCACATCAACGGGATTCCCTACAAGGACTTCATCGCGCCCGGCCTGGTCGCCTCGGCCGCCATGTGGTCCTCGGCCTTCGAGACGACCTACAACGTCTATTTTCGGATGAACGAGCTGCGGCTCTACGACAACGTGCTCTCAACGCCCGTCGAGGTCCAGGACCTCGTCGCGGGCGACCTCGCCTGGAGCGCCTCCCGGGCCACGATCTACGGCGTCGTCGTCCTCGGGGTGATCGCGCTCTTCGGCCTGGTCTCCTCCTGGTGGGCGCTCCTGATGCCGCCGTTCGTGGTGCTCGGGGCCCTCTGCTTCTCGGTCATCGGCTACGCGTTCACGACCCTGATCCCGAAGATCGATCTCTACTCGTATTTCTTCACACTCTTCATCACCCCGATGTTCCTCTTCTCGGGGCTCTTCTTCCCGTTCAACCAGCTGCCCGACTGGGTCCACGTGGTCGCCTGGTTCATGCCGCTCTACCACCTCGTGGAGATCACGCGGGGGCTCGCCACCGGGCCCGAGTTCTGGTCGATCGTCGCCAACTCCGTCTGGCTCGCCGCCGTCACCGCCCTGCTCTTCACGATCCCGGTGCGAGCGCTGCGCAGGAAGCTGGTCGCGTAAGCGCGCCATCCCGCGCGATTGCTTGCCGGCGCAGGCGCACCCGACCGCTGCATGCTGCACAATGCCGCACGTGATTCGGCGGGGAGGACTCCTGATGACCCTGGTGGCAGCCGTCGCGGCCGTCGCCATCCCGGCCGCTTCGGCGAGCGCGGCGACCGGCCCGCCGACTCTGGATCTGAACGGGCCCAAGAGCCCCGCGCTGCTCGACAAGGTCAACGCGGTCGGCACGCTGCCGGGGGCGGGTCCCGGCGACAAGGTCACGGTCACCGTCGCGGCCAGCGGGCGGACGCTCGACAAGCAGCAGGTCGATGCGAGCAGCGGCAAGTTCTCCCTTCCGTTCACGGTGGACGCCTGCTGCAACTACGAGGTGACCGCGACCGCCGGCGGCCAGAACTCGGCCCCGCAGCGGTTCAGCGTGCGCGTGCCGAAGCATCTGCGCAAGGGCCCGGTGACGCGCCTGTACGAGCAGTCGCTGGTCGATCAGGGCTATTACCTCGGGCCGCACGTGAGCGGTCGCTGGACCAGGGGAACCGGCCTCGCCACCGCCGCCTTCCGGAAGGTCAACGGCATGGCGCGGAACATGGCCTACAAGCCGATCATCTTCCGCAAGCTGCTGATGGGTCGCGGCGCGTTCCAACCGCGCTACCACGCGGGCCGCCACGTCGAGGTGGACATCTCGCGCCAGGTGATGGCGCTGATCAACGGCGACCACGTGGTCGCCACCTTCCACGTCTCGACCGGAAAGCCCTCGACTCCCACCGTCCGCGGGAGCTTCCGCTTCTACCGCAAGGAGCCGGGGACGAACTCGCACGGCATGTACATGTCCGTCTACTTCATCCGCGGCTACGCGACGCATGGCTATCCGTCCGTGCCCATGCATGAGGCGGCCAGCCACGGCTGCGTCCGGAACCCGGAGCTCTTCTCCGTCTACATCTATGACTGGATCCATCTGGGGGATGCGATCCACGTGTACAACTAGCCGCCGCCCCTCCAAGCGAAGGAGCGCCTAGACTGGCTGCTCGGGTCGAGCATCCGTTCGACCAAAGCAGTGCCCCGCGTTTTCGCAGTCGTTGCCTCCGGGCACCCTCCGCGTGCGCAGTGCACGCACAGGGAAGGACCGAGATGGCCACAGGAACCGTGAAGTGGTTCAGCGATGAGAAGGGCTTCGGATTCATCACGCCGGATGACGCCGGCAAGGACGTCTTCGTGCACCACAGCGCGATCCAGGGCGAGGGCTTCAAGTCGCTCGCCGAGGGCGCGAAGGTGAGCTACGACGTCGAGCAGGGCGACAAGGGCCCGGCGGCCGCGAACGTCCAGGCGGGTTGAGGCATGGCCTCGGGCAGCAAGCGGAAGACCACGATGGCGAAGCTCAACCGTGAGCGCAAGGTCCGCGAGCGCCGGCTCGAGAAGCAGGCCAAGAGGGCCGCGCGGAAGCAGGCAGCCGCAGACGCCAGGGCCGACCCCCCGCCCAGCTAGGTTCGCGACGCCGCCGGCAGGGGCTTCGGGAGGCGCTTGGGGTGGCCCGAGCCGGCGGATCCTTAGGATCCGCCCCGATGCCGGACCTCGGCACAGCCCAGCAGACGCTGCTCGCCGAGCTGCGCGAGCACGCCCTCGTGATCGGCGAGGTGACCCTCTCGAGCGGCCAGAAGGCCCAGTACTACGTCGATGCGAAGCGAGCGCTGCTCCGCCCGCAGGCCTACCGAGCGGCCGGTGAGCTGGTTGCGGCCGAAGCCGCCGAGCGCAACGCCGCGGCGGTGGGCGGGATGACGATGGGAGCGGATCCACTCGCCTGCGCGGCGATCGGCTCCGAGGCCGGCGGCGGATTGGTCGCATTCTTCGTGCGCAAGGAGCGCAAGGAGCACGGTTTGCAGCGCTGGATCGAGGGACCGGTCCTGGAGCGGGGTACGCGCTGCCTCGTGGTCGAGGACGTCGTCACGACCGGCGGCTCGACCGTCCGGGCGATCGAGCGCATCAGGGAAGATGGCCTCGAGATCGTGGGCGTGATGTCCGTCGTGGACCGGCTCGCCGGTGGCGCGGATGCGATCGAGCGGGCGGCCGAGGCGCCGTACCGATCGCTGGTCACGATCGACGACCTCTATCCGGACCGCCCGGATCGGGGCTGAGCTCTACTTGCCGAGCAGGATCTTCGGCTCGACGCCCTCGACCGCG
>DASTAI010000041.1:0-7343 GCA_035712865.1 Solirubrobacterales bacterium | reverse complement strand
CACCGACCGACGTCGGCCGGAGGGACGAAGAACTCCATTTCCATCTGCTCGAACTCGAAGGTCCGGAAGATGAAGTTCCCGGGCGTGATCTCGTTGCGGAACGACTTGCCGATCTGGGCGATGCCGAAGGGCGGCTTCTTCCGCGCGAAGCTGAGGACGTTCTTGAAGTTGATGAAGATGCCCTGAGCTGTCTCGGGGCGGAGATAGGCCTTGTTCGATTCGTCCTGCACCGGGCCGACGTAGGTCTCGAACATCAGGTTGAACCGGCGAGGCTCGGAGAGCTCGCCGCCGCAGACCGGACAGCGGATCTCGCCCTCCGCGTTCTCGTCGCCGAGCTGCTCCTCTCGCAGGTCGTCCTCGCGGAATCGCCGCTTGCAGTCCCCGAGGCACTGAACGAGCGGATCGGTGAAGCCGGCCAGGTGACCCGAGGCCTCCCAGACCTTCGGATTCTGGATGATCGCCGAGTCGAGGGCGACGATGTCGTCGCGCTCCTGCAGCATCGAGCGCCACCACTCGTTCTTGACGTTGTTCTTGAGCAGAACCCCGTAGTGCCCGTAGTCGTAGGTGTTGCGGAAGCCGCCGTAGATCTCCGACGCCGGAAAGATGAATCCGCGGCGCTTGGAGAGCGCGACGATCTCCTCGAGGGTGACCTCAGCCATGGCGCTCAGCGTAACTGCGTGCCCGCGTGCGATGCCCGCACGCGCGGGCGACTACCCTCTTGCTCCGCGATGCCCATCTACGAGTACCGCTGCCTTAACGGACACACCTTCGAGGTGATCCAGAGCATGTCCGATGAGCCCGTCGAGATCTGCGAGGTGTGCGGCGCGCCGGTCGAGCGGGTCTTCCACCCGGTCGCGGTCCACTTCAAGGGGTCGGGCTTCTACAGCACCGACTACGCCAAGAAGGCGAAGGCGGACGCGTCCGGCGACGGGGGCTCGTCATCCGATTCGGGCAGCTCCGATTCGAGCAGCTCCGATTCGGGCGGCTCCGACTCCGGCACCTCGAGCGAGAAGAAGTCCTCGTCTAACGGCGGGGACAAGGCCAAGTCGAGCTCGGGCTCAGACTAGGTGTCCTTCATGGCGAGGACGTCTGAGCGCCCGGGTCTTCGCGTGTAACGCAACGTTCAGGTCTGACGCCTAGCCTGTTGGCCATGAACCCCTCGCGCCCGCGGTTGGGTCCCGCATTCGCGATTGCGCTTGCCCTCGTCGCACTGCCCGCGGTCAGCTTCGTACACGAGCGGAACGGCAGCGCGACGATCATGAGCGCCATGTGTCTCGCAGGGCTCATTGCCGCGGGGATCGTCGGCGTGCCGGGGAAGGCGCTGCTACCCGTCGGCTTCGGGTTCATGCTCGTCCTCTTGATGATCTGGGCGGATCCCTCCGCCACCTCGTGGAAGACGAGCGCGGTCGCGCACGCGGTCGGCGGCAGCCTCGTCGGGTGGACTCTCGTTCACGCGCTGCGGCGTCGAATCGGCGACTGGTTCTACGTCGCGGTGGCCGCGCTCACGGTGGTGATCGTCCTCACCGTCCTCTGGGAGCTGGGGGAATACGTCGGGGATCGACTGTTCGACACGGCCCTGGAGCCGGGATGGCGCGACTCGGCTAAAGACATCTTCTTCGGTACCGCCGGGGGCATCGTGGGGATCGGGCTCGCCGGCCTCGCCATGTCCTTGCGGCGCGCCGACTAGGGGGAGCACTCGGCGTCGTGCGGCGGGTCTGATCCCGTCAGCTTCTTGACGGCGTCGACGCATTCGCTCTGCGGGATCTGGAGGCTGCCTCCCGGACCGGAGGAGATCGCGCCCTTGTTGCCGCCGAGCACGTTGGTCTCGCCGCTGCCGCCGAGGATGGCCGCGATCGCGACCTGTGGGAGCGTGAACCCGCCCATGTCGCTGACGAACGCCTTCGGCGCATCCCAGCCGATGAACGGGCCCTTGATGAAGTTGTATGGAAAGCGCGTGACGCTGGTGAGGCGATCCTTGATGCCGTTGAGGATCTGCTGCTGGCGGGCGTCCCGGTCGCGATCGTCCTCCGACGGGTTGCAGTTGTTGTGCCGCAACCGGGCGTAGGCGAGCGCCTTGTCGCCCTGGAGGGTCACCTCTCCCGGCGGCAGCTTGAGCGAGACGCCGCCCTGGCTCTTGCCGCCGTCGACGTCCCCGCAGACGACGGCCCCCTTCTTGTCCGGGTTGCCGGGCACGTCGATCTTCACCCCGCCGATCGTGTTGATGAACTCGGCGAAGCCGTCGAAGTTGACGATCACGATGTGGTTGATGTCGATCCCGAGGAAGTTCTCGACGGTCTTGATCGTCGACGCGGGGTTGCCATTCGGGCTGTTGGTGTTGCAGGCCAGCGAGGCGTTGATCTTCTGCTCGCCGCAGTCGGGAATCGCCGCGTAGCTGTCGCGCGGGATCGAGAGCTTGTGAAACGAGGTCAGGGATGCGTGGAGGACCATGATCGTGTCCGCCCGAGGCGGCCCCTGCCCCTCGCTGCCGCTGGCGTTCTTCTGCGTCTTCCCGCGCCGGTCCCCACCGAGAATGAGGATGTTCTGCCCGAGCAGGACGTCGGGGCCACCCTTGAGCGCGTCCTTGGCGGACTGGGGCAGCTTCCCCTTCTGGATCTGGGCCGAGATGGCGAAGCTGATGAAGCTCAGCAGCAGCCAGCCGACGCAGACGATCAGCACCCAGCGCAGCCAGGGCCGCTTGCCGCCCACCATCCGCTTCAGGCGGCCGCGCCAGCCCCCTTCGGCGGTGTCGGACCTGATGCTCGCGAGGCTCGGCTTGCGAATGCGGTCCCGCAGGCTGGGACGAGACCGATAGACGCGGTACGGCGGCTTCTCCCTGCGGTCGCCCGGCTGCTTGCGCTCCGGGGCGTCTCGCTTCTCGCTCGAGCCGCCCTTGCGCCCGTAGACCTTGTACTCGGGCTTCTTCCCGGATCCGCCCTCGCGTGAGCCTCCCGACCCGCCGGGTTTCTGGGGCTTCTCGGGCTTGCCGCTGCCCTCGGAGCCACCGTTCCGCCGCGGCGGCCGATCATCTCCTGCCGGAGACATGGGGTATCAATACTGGCGCATGCCGTCGGACCCTTCCTGCTTGGCGACCTCGTCGGGGAACCTGACGGGGTCGTGACCCCTCGGGAGACCATCGGAGTCGACCTCGGGGGGACGAAGATGGCGGTCGGGGTCGTGGACTCCGAGCAGAAGGTCCAGTACCAAGGCAGTGAGCCCTCGACCGGCCTCAGTGAGCAGAAGCTGATCGCTGAGCTCGGCAGGGAGATGGACGAGGCCAAGGCCGCCCGGCCCGACGTGGTCGCGGCGGGCCTCGGTATCCCGGCGACGATCGATTTCGACCGCGGCGTGGCCATTCACGCGGTCAATCTGACGATCACCGATGTCCCGGTCCGGGATCTGATGCAGGAGCGCATCGGGCTGCCGGTCTACGTCGACAACGACGCCAACGTCGCGGCCCTGGCCGAGCACCTCTATGGCGCCGGTCGGGGCGCCCAGAACGTCGTCATGCTCACCATCGGCACCGGAATCGGCGGCGGGCTGATCCTCAACGGCGAGGTCTACCGCGGCTCCACGGGGGCCGCGGCGGAGCTGGGGCACATCGTGATCGAGGAGGACGGCCCCCCCTGCCAGGGCAACTGCCCGAACCACGGCTGCGTCGAGGCGCTCGCCTCAGGGACGGCGATCGCAAAGGCCGGCAGGGAGGTGGCCGAGCGGGATCCCGACTCGGCGCTGGGGAAGGCCCTCGCCGACGGGCCGATCTCGGGCCGCACGGTGACCGAGCTCGCGCTGGCGGGCGATGGCCCGGCACGCGACGTCGTCGCGCAGGCGGGGCGTCACATCGGCGTCGCGCTCAGCAGCCTGGCCAACATCTTCGATCCGGATGTCTTCGTGATCGGCGGGGGCGTCTCGGTGGTCGGGGAACTCCTGCTGGAGCCCGCTCGCCATGAGCTGCGCTCTCGCGCCCTGCCGCCGCAGAACGAGAGCCCGGTCAAGCTAGCCGAGCTCGGTCCTGACGCGGGGATGATCGGCGCGGCGGCGATGGCCCTGATCGAGCTCGACAAGGGGCATTGAGATCTGATGCCCGGGAAGCTGGTCGTCTGCCCGACACCGATCGGGAACCTCGAGGACATCACCTTCCGGACGCGTCGGGCGCTCGCGGAGGCGGACCTGATCGCCTGCGAGGACACGAGACGGACCGGATTGCTGCTCGAGCGCATCGAGGTCCAGCCCCACCGGCTGGTCTCCTACCACGAGGGAAACGAGACCGAGAGGGCGCGGGAGCTGGCGCAGCGGATCGAGCGCGGGGAGATCGTCGCGCTGGTCTCCGATGCCGGGATGCCCGCGATCTCCGACCCGGGCTACCGCCTGATCAGGGCCTGCATCGACCGCGATCTCGATCTCGAGGTGCTGCCGGGCCCGAGCTCGATTCCGACGGCGCTGGTCGCGTCCGGGCTGCCCACGCACCGATTCCGCTTCTACGGGTTTCTGCCCCGGCGGACCGGCGAGCTCGAGCGGGTCCTGCAGTCCACCGAGACGCTGATCGCGTTCGAGTCGCCCCGGCGGCTGCCGGAGTCCCTGCGGGCGCTCGCTCAGCTGGCCCCTGATCGGCCCGCCGCCGTCTGCCGCGAGCTGACGAAGCTGCACGAGGAGATCGCCCGCGGCACGCTCGGCGAGCTCTCCCGCCGCTTCCGCGACGAGGCGCGGGGGGAGATCGTGGTCGTGATCGGCCCAGCCGCCGAGCGGGGAACGACGGACATCGGTTTCGCCACCGACGCCCTGCGCGGCCTGATCCGGGCAGGAGCCCGGCCCCGGGCGGCGGCCAGCGTGGTCTCGGCGCTCACCGGCGTCCCCGCGAACGACCTCTACCGGGGCATCACCGGGAGAGATCCGCGGCGCTAGCTACGCGGCGATCCGCGCCTTCTTCTTGCCCCGCACGACGAAGCCGCTTTCGGACTTGCCCCTGCCCGGCTTGAGCGCATAGATCACGCGGTAGCCGGTCATGTAGAGGAGCCGGCCGTCCGAGACCACCGGGTTGTAGGCGCCGTCGGTCGAGGCGAAGACCAGCTTCCCGTCCTTCGCCCGGAAGCCGAAGGTCTGGGTCGTCTTCAGGTCGGCGACGTAGAAGACGCCGCCGACCACGCTGCCCGCGCCGGACACCGGCCCATTCGCGGACCGGCTCCAGCGCACGCTTCCCGTCCCTGCGTTCACCGCGTACACCGTCCCGGAGTAGGAGCCGAAGTAGATGCTCGGCGGCGTGCCGGGCGCCTTCGCGGCCGCCGCGGCGGCGTAGACGTAGCCGCCGGTCGAGGTGGACCAGGACCGGCTGCCCGTCCGCTGGTCGAAGGCGTTCATCCCGCCGGTCAGGGTCCCGGCGTAGACGTGGCCGAACGCGACTGCGGCGGTTCCGTAGACCGGGCCGCCGGCGGAAGCGGTCCAGCGGATCGACCCGTTGGCGGCGCTCAGAGCCGTCACCTGGCCGCCGTAGTCGCCGACGTAGACCGTGCCCTTGTCGTAGGCGGGGGAGGCCTTGACGGCGCCGCCGACCGAGGTGCTCCAGAGCTGCTTGCCGGTCCGGGTGTTGAAGGCATAGACCGAGCCGCACTCACAGCCGGCGATCACCGTGTTGCGGACGACCAGCGGAGAGGACTCGGTCCGCCCCGGCAGCGAGTTCCGCCACACCACCTTGCCGTTCTGCGCGTTCAGGGCCTGGACCTGCCCCGGCTCGAGGTTCGAGAGGTAGAGCTTGCCGTCGCTGTAGGCCGGCGCCGAGGCGTTGAGCGATGCCACATCGCGGCGCCAGATCTGCTTCCCGCTTGCGGCCCGAAGCGCAAACGCCTCGCCGTTGTTGTCGATGCCGTAGACGACGCCGTCGGCGACGATCGGCGAATACTCCATCAGGTGCCGGGCGTCGTAGGACCAGGAGACCTTGAAGGGCGGCTTGACCTTCTTCGTGGGCAGGTACCGGGTGCGGGCGTTGTCGAAGCCGTACGTGGGCCAGGGGGAGAGCGGTGGACCGGCCGGTGCAGCCGCGGTCGTCGTCGTCGCCTGGGTCGTCGTCGTCTGCTCCGAGCCGCCCCCGCCGCTGAGCAAGATGGTTCCGCCCACGCCGACGACGGCGACGAGGCCGACGGCGGCCGCGATCGTGGCTGCGCGGTGGGTGTTCCAGAGAGTCGCGAAGAGGTTCGCCATGGGAAGCTCAGCGAATCGGGGATTGAAGAGGAAACCCCTAATTCCCGCTTGAAGAGCGCGGTAACGTCCGAGGACAAGATGGCAAAGCGTGAGCCACGCATGGTGTCGCTGGGGTACGGGAAGTTCGCCCGAGCCGATCGGATCTATGCCCTCGTCCCGCTCGACCCGAAGGACCGCGGCGAGGGGCGCCGGACCTACGTCCACGTAGACGACATGTCGGAGCCGATCGTGGCCTCCCGCTCGGAGCGCGCGATCCTCAGGGACGTCGAGGACGCGCTCACCGAGGCCGCGGGAATCCCTCGGCGGCGCCGCAGTGGCGGTAGCTCGAGGGGGCAGGAGAAGCTCTTGTAGTTAGGCTCACTCTCCGTGAGCTTCTACGTCACAACCCCGATCTACTACGTCAACGGCGAGCCGCATCTGGGCCACGCCTACTCGGACATCGCGGCCGACATCCTCGCCCGCCACCACCGCCAGCGGGGCGAGGACGTCTTCTTCCTCACTGGGACCGACGAGCATGGCGAGCCGGTCGCGCAGCAGGCCGAGGCCGAGGGCGTGACGCCTCGCGAGCTCGGCGACCGGCTCGCGCCGCGCTTCGAGGAAATGGCGGCCAAGGTGAACGCCTCGAACGACTTCTTCATTCGCACCACGGACGAGGGCCACATCGAGCGGGTACAGGAGATCGTCCAGCGGGTCTACGACAACGGCCACGTCTACGAGGGGATCTACGAGGGCTGGTACTGCCCGCGCTGCGCGGACTTCAAGACCGAGTCGGAGATCGGGCCCGACAACACCTGCCCGATCCACAAGATCCCGCTCACCCGCGAGAGCCAGAAGAACTGGTTCTTCGCGCTGTCGAAGTTCCAGGGTGACCTCGAGCGCCTCTACGAGGAGCGGCCGGACTTCGTTCTGCCCGAGTTCCGCAAGAACGAGGCGCTCGCCTTCATCCGGCAGGGCCTTCAGGACGTCTCGCTCTCACGCCCGACCCTGAAGTGGGGGGTGCCGATCCCATGGGATCCGGACCAGGTGATCTACGTCTGGTTCGACGCGCTCCTCAACTACTACACCGCGCTCGGATACGGCACCGGCGCGGACGTCACCGAGGAGTACTGGCCGCCGTTCCACATCCTCGCCAAGGACATCCTCAAGTTCCACGC